>JAYULG010000247.1:0-3215 GCA_043763755.1 Akkermansiaceae bacterium
ATCCGCACTAACTTACCATCACTCACCGTCGCATCTTGGGGTGAATGCAATAGGGTAGGTTCTACAACTGCTCCTACACCGAGATCATGCAATGCTGCATCTTCTATCTGCGGACTAAACGGCCCCGGTATGGGAAACCCAAAAATTTCAACCATGGATCCCAAGGCTGGTTCGCCTTGGATGGCACTTGTGCGAGCGCGCACACCACGCGTCTCATCTTGGACTTGCACCCATTCTCCACGCCGCGATCCGATCACAGTTCCCCGAGTGCGTATCCGGTGCCCGGGCGCATCCACAGCGGGATAGGACATTAGCTTTCCTAACGTTGTGAGTGGGAGACTTGCAGAATCTCTTGGCGGCTTGATGATTTCAATCAGGCTTGAATCGGCAACTCTCACTTGCACGTTTAGAATTTGCATGCTGTCGTTCACAGCCACTGCATTCATACCCCGCACGCGGATGACGGCATCTACCATCGACTCTTAATTTCCTAAGCCAGCGGTGGGTGTGATGATGCGTACTCTAACACCTTTTGTGTCTAAATGAATGATCGCAGACTTTTGATCTTCCGGACCCCAAGGCAAAACGGTCCGCACGATTCCTGTGACTTCGACGAAACGACAATCATATGCACCGCTCAAAAGCTCACTGCCCGTCACTGGTATAGGCTCAGGCCATCCGGGTTCCCCCGTGATGCGGAGTGTTGTTGCAGAGAAGTCTGGGGCAAAAGCGCCCATAAGGATGTTGCCGGATACTTCGACGTGTTGTCCGAGCTTTACCTGGGGTAATAAGGCGTTACCCCGCAGGCCTATCCACATTCCTCCTGAGAAATCTTGTATTGAGAGCGAGGTTCTCTCAACGTTGAAGAACACCACTACGCCTGCTGTCCGGAATGGTTGATGTATGTTTGATCGACTCAACTCCGCCTGAGCTTCCTTGATAGAAAGCATAGGCAGTTCGTCAGCAGTCGCGCTTATGAGTGCTCCCAGCGACACCGAGAGCCCTACTGCAATGCTTGATATGCGAAGGCCTAACACTGTAGGCAAAGATCTTGGCTCTGCTAACAGGCACAAGCTTTTTATAGAACGACGCATCTAGTCACTATGGACTATAGCGGTGATTTGCCTCCGATGCGTTGTGCTGCAGATGCGTAACGTAGGATCAACTCAGGGAGTGGGACCTTGACCAGTGCCTTGTCCATTTGGATTATCAGAGAAAAAATCTTGGAAAACCCTAGGTGTTGGGCGAACACTTTCAGAAGCGTCCACGATCGCACGGGCATAGCGGGTGCCGGGGCCTGAAATAACCCACTTGGTGGGAAGGAGATCACCCTGCCGCTTCGCGACTAATTGTTCTTGGATGGTTTGTTGTATCAACTCTCTGGCAGCGGGTGGTAAAGGCCCAAAAGTGCCTTCACCGGCAAGGGGCGAAGTTGCAACAAGTTTTGCAATATCGATCGTTACGGGCAAAGGAATGACCTTGGCATCCGCGTGCATGATAATCATTTTGCCAGCGGGCACTGCCACGCTAGTTTTGCTGCCGTTTAGTGTGAGCTTCTGAGTTCCCTCTAGTGTGAGGAGCTTGATCCAGCCGCTGGGACTATACTCAAACATCACAGTCGTGCCAGTGATCGCCGCTGTCACAGTAGCGGTGCGAATGGTGGCTCCACCTGCATTTTTGGGAACTTGTAAAAGCACGGAACCTTGTTTTAGCTCTACGTTTCGGCCATTTTCGCGGAAGTTAAACACAGAATTCTGCCCTAGGCGGGTGATCGTGCTATCGTTGAAAGTAAGTTCAGTGCGAGATTTACGGCCAGTCTGGACCGCCGAGGGCGCAGTAAACCTTTCACCGATGGTGGCAGAGCGGGGGGCACTAGCACCCGGATAAATCTGCACATCATTGATGGCGGCGGTGACGCTTGCAGTCCGCAATGTATCGGCGGCGGCAGGTATGAGCAATGCGAGGAGTGGGATGAAAATTTTCATGTGAGTTAGAATGAGTAGTTTAAACCAAGGCCAATTCCGGACTGCCAAGCTTCGTAATCATTTGCGCCAAAGCCTTCATTGGAGTCATGGTTTGAGTAGAAAAAATTCGTGTAGATACTCGTGTTTTCGTGAGGTTTCCATGTGAGTTCTAATCCTACGATGTGATTCCAATCTTGCCGCTTGCTCCCTTGAAAGTCCCACATGGATCCTGTCCAAGAAAGTGTGGAACTAAGATGGTCTGCAAACCGATAAGTATAACTCACATCCGCTGAGTATTCGTTACGTTCTTGCGCGGTGGAGTCTGCCGCGAGATCAATGGCCGCATCTATTCCCGTGGATAACTGATATCTCGCGGTAAGGAGCAAATCTTTTTGGAAACCGCTGCGGATTCGTTGTGCGCTGTAAGTGCTATCTGCTAGGCTGCCCACGGTGATTCGTTGGTATTCATAGCGTGCGAAGTAAATGAGGTCATCCAGCTCCGGGATCGATTTTACAACTCCTAAGTGCGGCAGAAAGTTCTCGAAATCTATCGCTTTATCACGCTCAAAACGTATTAGTTCCTGCGCGATTCCGATATCTGCAAACCATCCGTATGCGATCCGAGGGCGCCAAGTGAGAGCAAGCCTACTTGCTGAAAACCATGATGCATCGTCGTTGAATGGGATCTCCCCGGGTGCGTTATCCGTGTGGTTGATGCTTGTATCAAAGGTCACGTCCACTGGCGCGCGGCCCGAGTAAGTTCCAAGAACTTGCTGAACTCCGAAGTCTGAATCCGCCGGGGAAATCGGCGCATAGACTGGATCTCCCACTGCGACATCACCCTCAATGGATGCGGGATCATAGTCTGGCCGGGATGAACTAAAAAAGTGGTTGAGGTTTGATAACGTATCCGCAGGGGCACTCACGCAGACGGCGATCTGGAAAAGGAAAATATACGGGCTTTTCATAACTAATTAAGTGAGGTTAACTACCCGGACGAATGATGACAAGCAAATCTTTGACTCTCTGGAAATGCTGGCGCAAGAGCATCGCATGTCTAGTAGGAGTTATGATTGTGATGTTAGGGTTAGGCGTATTTCCTTTTGGGCGAGTATTAATTGGAAAAGTGGATTCTACATTCGGAGACTGGATCATTCGCACAAGTGGTGGGCCACCTGAGAAGAAGGAGTTAGTATTGTTAGGAATCGATGAAGCTAGTCTTTCGCTTGATGCGCTTAGCCCGCCAGAGAT
>JAYULG010000248.1:0-3210 GCA_043763755.1 Akkermansiaceae bacterium
ACGTTCACAAGCTACACTCTATTCGATAAAGTCCCACTGCCAACTTACTTTAGACTAAGAGCAAGATTTAGGAATTATAGTCACTCGCGAGAAGCTTGCAGGGAGCAGGCTTGGGACGTTCGATTGCTGGCATTATCGCTTAAATTCTAAAAGCAGAAATTTATTTCCCGATAGCGCTCATCCGGCATCGGAATCCTACGAAGGGCCTGACAAAAAAGCGAGCGGAAGGGAATATCCGCATGACTCCAATAGGGACTATCTTCCCCCATCAGTTCTATTTCGCACCTACGGGCGTTATAATCGTTTTCTGTGACGCTGAGAAGTTCTCCAATAGTCCCCTGATCCTGTGGGTCTTCATAATCCTAGTTACACTCACGCATGAGAGGTTCCATTAAGGTGCGATGGTGAACGTGGAAATTAGCGGTGACTTTTCGTGCAATTTTTCCGAGACGGTAATTCAGGCTAAAACCAACTTTGCTGCATCAGCCCACTTAAATTTCGGTTTGAGCACTTCATTGGTGGCCACGTAACTTCTCGGATGTGTTCGCATATCAAAGGCGAAAGCCGCTGAACTCCTGAGAATTCAACGGCTTTCATTGGTTGCGGGAATAGGATTTGAACCTATGACCTTCAGGTTATGAGCCTGACGAGCTACCTGGCTGCTCCATCCCGCGATTTTAACCATGCGCTCTTCAGCGCGAGGCGGAATGGTTAATGGCCCTGGCACGAAATCGCAAGGGAAATGTTGCGTCCAACAAATATTTTAGCGAAATACACATTGGGTCGAAATAAATGCCACTGGAAAAAGACCAATCTCTAGCGATGCCGCACCAGCTTCCACTCTGCATCGCGCTTGAAGAGGAACGTTTGTTTTCTGGGCTTTGCATTGCCGGGGCCTCCGTGCGCCACCTCCACATGGATCACCTCGCCCAGCGTCTGGATTTTATTGATTCGAAAAATCGGCTCCTTGCGCATTCTGAAAAAACACTCGAGCGGCACATCTGCGTGCGCCGCATTCCAGAGGTAGCGAGCTAGCGGAAACTCATGGATCTCCGAAAGCACACATAAAATCTCTCGCACCACCCGCCCTCCGTGGCACCGCACAAGGCGGCTGGCCATCCGCCGCGCAAGCAAGCGCTCGACAAGGGCCGCCGCCGGATTTTGCTGCTCTTCCTCAATCTCTCCGATCAGTTCTCGGGCGTGCATCGCCATCATCGCATGGAGTTCATCACGCTCCAATTCGCCCCGTTCGAAGCGGCTAAAAATTTCTCTAGGAGAGGGAATCATCGTTGACGGAAAAGGATATCTCATAAGTCATAGAAGGCGACTACAAGATGTAGTTTAGAGTTCTTTTCACCCTCATTAGCACGCCGAGTGCTTCCGCCCCTTTCGCTCATGACACAGCCACCCCTGAACTACGGAAATCTTACGATCAATCATCTGGGGCCGCGCCTGCATCCCTCCCCTTCCCTGAAACGTGGCTACTCTCCAGATGGCACGGCTTGGCATTCAGACGGTGATCGCATTTTACTCAATGATCACATGAATGTGGTCATGCACGCGGTGCAGTTTAATCTGCCGTTAAAATCCATCGAACTAGCAGGGCCACGCCGGGAAATTTACTTTAATCCAGAGGTGAGCACCTGCGCCATCGTCACTTGTGGTGGCCTTTGTCCCGGCCTCAATGATGTGGTGCGTTCCATCGTCATGCAGGCTTGGTATGCCTATGGGGTGAGGAAAATTCTCGGAATCCCCTATGGCTACGAGGGGCTCAATCCAGAATTCGGCCACCAACCCATCGAGCTTAGCCCGCAGAGCGTGAGCACCATCCATTACTTCGGCGGGACAGTTTTAGGTTCATCGCGAGGCAAGCAGGATGTGACGGTGATGGCAGATTATTTGGAGAAATTGGGAGTCAATATGCTATTTGTCATTGGCGGAGATGGTTCGCAGCGCGGAGCACGCGCACTTTTCCAAGAGTTTGAAACTCGCCGCCACCCGATCGCCATCGTCGGAGTGCCGAAGACGATTGATAACGATTTACTCTACATGGATCGCAGCTTCGGCTACCAGACCGCATTCACCTCCGCGTTCCAAGCGGTGATCTCCGCCCATACCGAGGCCGCAGGTGCGAGGAATGGGCTGGGCATTGTGAAATTGATGGGCCGCGATTCTGGCTTCATCGCGTGTTCTGCCGCTCTGGCTACCGGGGAGAGTAATTTTGTGTTAATTCCCGAAGTGCCATTTCAGTTAGAAGGCGAAAACGGGCTTTTTGCGCTGGTGAAAAAGCGTTTGAGCGAGCGTGGGCATGCCGTGATCGTCGTCGCTGAAGGTGCCGGCCAAGACCTGTTGGCCAGTGCTGAGCTGGATTTAGATGCCTCGGGAAATCAACGCTACGGCGACATCGGCGTTTTCCTGAAAGACCAATTCAACGCTCATTTCAAACAACTCAAAATCGAACTCAACGCGAAATACATTGATCCGAGCTACATCATCCGCAGCGTACCAGCCGCCCCTGAGGACCGGGTGTTTTGTTACAATCTCGGTCGCCACGCCGTGCATGCTGCGATGGCGGGGAAAACTGGCATGGTCATCGCCCGGTGGCATCAGCGCTTTGTGCATCTACCCGTGGAACTCGTCACCACTGGCAGGCGCAAGGTGGATGCACAAGGCGATCTTTGGCGCTCCGTGCTAGAATCCACTGGGCAGCCAGCACGAATTGGAGATTGAGGGTTGTAGAAATCGCTTCGTTTGTGATGTTTCTGGCAATGCCCAGCGATCATCCACTCACCATCCGCCGCAGCGGGCCGGGCGGAGTTTCACAAATGACTGACCGCGTGGCTGTGGAAGAGCCATTGGAAATTCGGTTAGACGGCCATCCCGTGGCTGTTTTGATGCGCACGCCCGGCGCTGATCTTGAACTGCTCACTGGATTTCTCATCACTGAGGGCATTCTTACTTCCACCAGCCAACTCCGCAAAACGGATGTGCGGTTGGACGAAAGTCGTGCACTCGCATTCCTCCATGAAGGCGTAGATGTGGATCTCGCTAAACTCACTCGCCACCTTTTCACCAGCTCCTCCTGTGGTCTTTGCGGTAAGGCTACCATTGAGACTATTTTCTATGATTTCCCTCCGCTTACCCACCGCCTGATCGTGGCAGATTCGGTGCTACTTGCCGCGCCGGATCTACTGCGGGCCTCGCAAAGCG
>JAYULG010000249.1:0-11423 GCA_043763755.1 Akkermansiaceae bacterium
ATGAAGCAAAGCTACTGGCTGCTGGCGGTGAAGATACGAAAGCATTGGACCAGCTTTTACGCGCCACCCAGACGCTCAATCGCATCGCAGATCATCGACCTGATCTAGCAATTTTACGCTCAGAATTGGCGGCATGCTACTTTTCATCTGCCACGATCCTAGAGGGCATGGGCAGTCTCGGAGACGCGCGGGAGGTGCGGGCATTGGCTACGCAAGAGCTCGTGAAGCTTATAGAAAACGATCCCGAAAATGCAGCACTGCAACTCGATTTAGCCGGATGTTATGCGGCGATGGCTGAATCCGCAGTCCTCGCAGGCGATATTGCTGCCGCAGAAAATCATTCCACTCAAGCGATGACTTTGCTTGAGCGGCTTCTCGTTTCACAACCCGATAACGCGGAGGCAGTGGCCAGAAAAGCAGCCCTACTCGGCCTGCGCGCGGGAGTGATGCGGGACAAGGGACTCGCGGGCGAGGCGATGGATGGCTACAACGAGGGCATCCGACTACTGCAGGCGATCAAAGCTTCGGCACCGCAGAACGCGATGGTTTCCTTCCGGCTGGCGATCCTGCTTTGGCAAAAGGGCAGAATGATCGGCATATCTGGTGATCGCAGTGGTGAAATTGCTCTCATTCAGAAGGCCCGCGATTTGCTTGGGAAACTAGAATCAGACCCTTCAGTGGTGGGACCGCAGCCCGAGCAACTTCAGAATTCTGGCGCGTATTTATTGGGTGATTTGGGTCATGCCATGCAGTTGGCAAATCAAAAGGAGGAGGCCTGCAAAGCGTTTTCCGAGGCGGCTGTTTTATGGGAAAACCTCCTGGCATCGCGCCCAGAAAGCGAAGAATACTCAGAAGCACTGTTCTGGTCCAGGCAGCGCACCAAAGATCTCAAATGAGTGATCGCTTAGGCTTGTGTGACGAAGCCGAGGGCACGTTGTTTCATCTGAGCAGCCATCAAGCCTAGCGCGTTTGCACGGGTGGGCGCTAGATGTTCCTTTAAACCCGTGCGGTCGATAAAACTCATGTCTGCGGTGAGAATGTCCTCCGCTTTTGCGCCGTCTAGCACTCGCACAAAGAGGGCGATCATCCCTTTGGTGATCAATGAATCTGAATCCGCAGTGAAATGCACAGCCTTCCCAGCGCATGAAGCATCAAGCCAGACTTGGGATTGGCAGCCCTTTATTAGATGTGCTGGCGTGCGAGCTGCATCTGGAATGGGAGCAAGTTTTTTCCCTAGGCCGATGATGTATTCGTAGCGTTCCGTCCAATCTTGGAAAAGGGCAAGTTCTTCGATCAATTCCTGCTGTTTCTCGGCAATGCTCATATCTTGGAAGATTGATACGCACGCAACTCCGCCGGGCAAGCTGGATCAGGTGGCTGGCGTAAGTCTCTGCAAAATGAGTGATAGGAAAAATGCCAAAAGCGGCACCGCAAAGCAAAGGCCTATGAATATAAATGAGTCGGAAGTCGCTTGAGCAGCGAGTGTCATTCCTAGAGGTAAAAGAATCATGAAATCCACTAGAGGAATGCCTGCGAGTAATCGCGAGACGAGTTTCGAGACAGGAGTGCGGCAATAACGGAGAGAAAAACTCGTCCACAATAAATAGGGTAAGGCACCCATCACACATGGCAGCCAAGCCAAGTAGAGCCCCCTATTCCCCCATGCAGCAAACAGAGCGGCGGCCAACAATAGACCGCGCGCCAATACCGCCACGCGCTTTGGAGGCTCGGCCGTAGATTCATAGCGTGCGCTCAGTGATAGTCCCATCACATAGCAGAATAATGCGCAGCCCGCTGGCCAAGCGATATTGAGATACGGATAAAACGCAAGAAACCCCATCATTGGAAGCATCCCGCGGCACAATCCCATCGGGATCACCGCCCACGGACGTTTTTTATGGAAAGCTGTATATATGACGATGAGGCAAACAATTCCAACCGCGAACCACCCACTCCCGAGGCCCGCTGAAAATGCGGCGATGCACCCTCCCGCGCTCAAAGATATAGCAAGCGCAAGATAGAGATACGGCGTAAAAAGTTTCCTTGGGAGTGCCCGCTCTGGACGGTGTTTTGCGTCCCATTCTCTGTCCATCCAGTCGTTGAGAAAATTTCCTGATAGATAGAGCAAGATACCTGCTACCAACAATACCCCAACCATTTGCCAAGATATGCTTTCTGCCCATCCGCCGCTCCACACGAGGCCCATTGCGACTCCTAACCAAACATTGCTTACCACACTTGGCACATTGGCGATCCGGGCGCTGGCTAGAAACGCATGCAGTTTCCCGGCAGAATTCATCGCAGCTTCTCTAAGATCCCCTCACAACCATCTTCTAACAGCCCGATCACATGGTTGAATCCGCGCTGCCCACCATAGTAAGGGTCTGCCACTCGCAGATCTGTGTGAGTTTTGCAGAACCCGACGAAGGGCTGGATCTTTTCATGGTAGATTTTCCCAGGGTCCATGCTGCGCACTTGTGCAAGGTTTGACTCATCCATCGTCACGATCAGATCAAAATTTTCTAAATCTTCCATCTCCAGTTGCCGCGCACTGCCTGCCACATGATAGCCCTTTTGCTCCAGCGCTTCCTTCATGCGCGAATCAGGCGGTGCCCCTGCGTGATGGCCGATGGTGCCGGCAGAGTCGATCTCGATTCGGTCGTTCAGATGAGCATCCTTCACCAATTTTTTGAGAATAATTTCCGCTGCTGGTGATCGACAAATATTACCAAGGCAAACAAACAAAACTCGGCGCATTTTCACTTTTGAATCCATGGGCTAGGCCGAGCAGTCAATCATTCTATGCAGCGCCCGCCAAACTCAAATCAGCAGAATCCTCGATTAAATTCGCAAATCCTCTTGCGAGTTTCCAGCGCCGGCGGCAACCATACGACGTGATTTCACCGCTCGAAGATTTGTTCACCTTTTTACGGTTTCCCAGTGTTTCCACGGACTCGCGGCATGCGGATGATGTGCGGGCGTGCGCTAGTTGGTTGATTGAAAAACTCAGCGGAATGGGCCTTACCACGGAGTTACACGAAACTCCGCAACACCCCATCGTCGTTGCAAGGAATACCCACATCGCTGGCCGCCGCACGATCCTCATTTACGGGCACTATGATGTGCAGCCAGTCGATCCCTTGGAACTCTGGACCACTCCACCCTTCGAACCCGTCATCCGAGATGGGAAAATCTGGGCACGCGGCGCTACCGATAATAAGGGCCAGATGCTTGCTCACGTCTTAGGCGCAGAAAAAACTCTCCGTGAGCAAGGCGAGCTACCACTGAACTTGATATTTCTTTTCGAAGGAGAGGAAGAAATTGGAAGCCCAAATTTAGCCTCGTTTCTGCACCATCACCGCGAAGAACTCCGCTGTGACGCGATCGCTATTTCAGACACTGGAATGGTGGCGCCCGGCGTACCCACTCTCGGCTATGGCCTGCGAGGCATCGCCTGTTGCGAAGTGATATTGCGTGGGCCAAAGGGCGATCTCCACTCAGGGCTTTTCGGCGGCGCAGTTGCGAATCCCGCCACGGCCATCGCGCAATTGATCTCAAGTTTGCATGCCACTGATGGGAGCGTGGCCATCGCTGGATTCTATGATCAGGTCCGGCCCTTAGAAGCATGGGAGCGCGAAATGTGGGGAAAAGTCCCCGGCGTGTCTGATGGTGATTTTCTCGTTACTACGGGTTCTCGTGAGCTTTTTGGAGAAGTAGGATTTTCATCAGTAGAACGCACATGGGCGCGCCCCACCGCAGAGGTCAATGGCATCGGCGGTGGTTATCAAGGCGAGGGTTCCAAGACTGTTTTGCCAGCCCAAGCATTCGCCAAGCTCTCATTCCGCCTCGTCCCGGATCAAGCTCCGCAGGACATCATGCAAAAAGTCAAATCCCACCTTGAGTTGCACTGCCCCCCGGGTGTGACTCTAGAAGTGAAGATAGGCCATGACGGAAAACCCTACGCCACGGACCCCAACTCGAAATTCGGACTCGCGGCACAACGAGCACTCCGCGTCGCCTTTCGAGCAGAGCCAGTCCTCATTCGGGAAGGTGGCAGCATTCCGATCGTGCAAACTTTCCGCGAAATCCTCGGGGCAGATAGTATTCTCTTAGGCCTCGCCCTTTCCGATGCGCAAATCCACGCTCCTAACGAAAATTTCCCAGTCGCAAATTTTGAAGCGGGCATCCGTCTAAACCAAGCGTTGTTGACCGAGCTTGCGAAATAAAGAGATATTCTCAAAACGATACCCATCCATGTCAGACACCACTTTGCCACCCACCCGGCTTGATTTTATTCGGGAGATCATTGCGGAAGATATAGCTTCCGGAAAACATCCCACCGTCATTACCCGCTTTCCGCCGGAACCGAATGGCTACCTCCACATCGGCCATGCCAAGTCGATTTGCTTAAACTACGGCATCGCAATCGAACACTCCTCTGTGGGAGCGAAATGTAACTTGCGCTTCGATGATACCAATCCAGAAAAAGAAGATGTCGAGTATGTGGAAAGCATCAAAAATGATATCAAATGGCTAGGGTTTGACTGGACGCAGAATCTATGCTTTGCGAGCGATTACTTCCAATATTTCTATGATTGCGCAGTCCATCTGATCTCCAATGGTGAAGCCTACGTCGAGGATCAGTCGCTTGATGAAATGCGTGCAAACCGCGGCAATCTGATAAACCCGGGCACGCCCTCGCCAGCACGTTTACGGAGCGTGGAGGAAAATCTTAATCTCTTTTCCCGAATGAAAGCGGGTGAGTTCAAAGAAGGTGAATGCGTTTTGCGCGCGAAAATTGATCTCGCTTCCTCAAACATGAATCTTCGGGATCCTGTGCTCTACCGGATCATGGATGCTTCCCATCACAACACTGGCAATGTGTGGTGTATTTACCCATTGTATGACTTCGCCCATCCACTAGAGGATGCCGTGGAGCATATCACTCACTCTCTATGCACATTAGAATTTGAGAATCATCGGCCACTCTATGATTGGTTCATCGAGCATTGCCCGGTTCCCGCCAAGCCGCGCCAGATCGAGTTTGCCCGCCTTAACTTGAGTTATACTGTCCTAAGTAAACGCAAGTTATTAGAACTTGTGCAAGGCGGCCATGTGAGCGGCTGGAATGATCCACGGTTACCTACCCTCTCTGGCCTCCGCCGCCGTGGCTATCCCGCGTCCGCCATCGTCAATTTTTGCAAACGTGTGGGCATCACCAAATTCAATGGCATGACGGATATGGCATTGTTAGAATTTGAAGTGAGAGATTCTCTCAATCACTCCGCGCCACGGCGCATGGCGGTATTGGATCCTGTAAAAGTGATACTTACCAATTGGTCCGTTGAGCCGCTGGCAGCTATTGAGGTCCCCAATCACCCGCAATACCCAGAGATGGGAAATCGAGAGCTCCTGATCTCGAATGAAGTTTGGATCGAACGGGAGGATTTCATGGAAGTGCCAGAGAAGAAGTTCTATCGATTAGGTCCCGGCCGCCATGTCAGACTCAAGGGTGGACACATCATTCGCTGCGTAGATTTTAAAAAAGACGCTGCAGGTATGGTCACCTCGATTCATGCGGAAATCCTCCCCGGCACTGTTGGCTCAGATTCCCCAGCAGGGATTGAATGTAAGGCTGCCATCCATTGGGTGGATGTAGCTACTGGCTTGGATGCAGAGATTCGCCTCTATGATCGCCTTTTCACAGTGGAAGATCCGGCGGCGGTGGAAGCGGGTTTTCTCACAGTGATGAATCCAGGCTCGCTCAGAAAAATCACCGCCAAGATTGAGCCATCGCTTTCACAAGTGGCTGGCGGTTTCTCATGTCAATTTGATCGTCTTGGCTACTTCGTGGCTGACGTGCTGGACCACCTACCAAACACCCAGCCTGTATTCAATCGCACGGTGGCTCTCAAAGACTCATGGGTGAAAAAAGGTGGACGCTGACAGTCATTTCCGCTACTTAGAAAGCATATGAAAAACGATATAGCTATACCAGAAGGGCTTTCTACCCTGACACCTTCACTAAATCTAAATGGCGCGGCTGCGGCACTTGAGTTCTACAAAGCAGCCTTCAATGCGGTAGAGCGATTTGTAATGGCAGATGAAAACGGGGGAGTCATGCACGGTGAATTCCAAATTGGTAATTCAGTAGTCATGTTTTGTGACGAAGATACTGCAATAGGTGCACTCAGTCCACGCACGGTGGGTGGCTGCCCATTAAGTCTGAATCTTTTTGTGGAGAATTGTGATTCACTTACAGCTCAGGCAGAAGCGGCAGGGGCCAAGGTGATTGAACCTTGCAGCACTTATCCATGGGGCGAACGCAGCTCATTGATCCTAGATCCATTCGGCTACCGCTGGGCGATATGCACTCATATTGAGGATGTGGCACCGGATGAAGTGAAGCGCCGTTTGGTAACTTGGAATCCTGAGACGGGAATTTGGTAAATCATTGTAGATTGCCAATCTGCCTTAGTGCGGCTGCAATATCATCAGTATGTTTCTCTTGCATATCATTGTGCCGTCCTCCGGGTATCGCTCTGAGATCAATAACTCTACTTTGTAACACCTTAAGCTTTTGGCTCATCGAAAATGGAATTACTTCATCCTCAGTGCCATGGAAGATAACTACACTTCCTGCGCCCCGCGCAGCAAGTTCGTTTAGTCTCGCTAGATTGTCAAAACGGTCCCTGACGAGCATCCCTACTGGCATACCGAATAGGTGTTGTGCCATCTCCATCGTGCTGGTGAACGGGGCGATCAATACACCGTTTTGGATATGGAATTCTGATGCTGCGATGAGGCACGCGGCAGCACCTAGACTGTGACCAAAAAACCTCAAGCGCTGAGGATCACTTCGCTCAGACCATCCCAACTTCTTGCAAACGAGTGGCACAACTTTTTTCAATGATTCATGAATTCGCGCAGATGTTGCGGCACCCTTACAATCACCGTAGCCGGGAAAATCAAACAGCAGCCACGCATCCTCGCTAGGTGCGTTATCTTTGATCCATCTAGCCCAATCGAGCGCGACGGTGCCGTTACCGCCGCAAAGAATCCATAAGTTCTTGGGGGACTTTAGATTCCCTTGAAGAAATGCCCGCTGATTCCCTTGAGAGGTGTGGAAATTTATTGGCTGGCCTTGAGTTTCTCTCTGCCATTGAGCAACGGTGCCCGCAGCATAGGAGCGTGGATGATAAATGAGTTTTGATTGGCAACCGATGATCACAAAAAGTGGCAACCCAGTAATGATCAAAAGCAAAATGGCCAAGCGCTTCACCTGCTTTAGCAAGCGACCACGTATAGTTGTTTTATCTAGTTCCATTATGCAATCAGGCAAGTTGTTTCCATAACTCTTGCGAAATAATCTCGGCAGCAGCTTGAATCGTAATGGGTCCATGCGTTTCGGTTTGCAAGCAAGTCATGCTCACGCGCTCAAGCCCGCACGGAGTAATCATTGAGAAAGGCGGCAAGCTTTCTTCAGTGATATTAATCGCAAAACCATGCATGGATACCCACTTTCTCACTCCTACGCCGATGGAGGCGAGCTTGCGGTCTTCCACCCATACTCCGGTAAGGCCATCTCGGCGATTTGCATTCACTCCGAAGTATAAGCACGCCCCGATGAGTGCATCTTCCAGCTTACGCAAATGTGCATGAAGATCTTTACCACGAGGGGCAAGATGAAGAATCGGATAGCCCACAATTTGGCCTGGGCCGTGATAGGTCGCTTGTCCACCACGGTTCGTCTCATGGACCGGGTAGGGGAGTGAAGTGGGATCGCGGAGTGAGGATGTATCTCGAAGGCGACCGATTGTATAAACTGGTTGGTGTTCTAGTAGTAAGACCGTGTCACCACCTGTGCCGGCGAGGATTGCCTCCACGTGGGATTGCTGAAGATCTAATCCATCTGCGTATGAAATAAAACCACGTTGGTAGACGATCTTTAGCATTCGTTTGTGAGCGATGTTAAGATAACTATACTAGCCTCCGCGCAAGCAATTTTGCTTTTATGGGATCGGAGGCTTGGAGATGAGCCATGGCGATGGCAAGTGCATCTGCGGCATCAGCAGGAGGTGTTTCTGCGAGACCGAGCAGCGCGCGAACCATGAAGGCCACTTGAGACTTATCTGCGGTGCCCTTGCCGACCACGGCCATTTTTACCTTTTTAGGAGAGTATTCGTAAACCTTAAGACCATGGTCCGCAGCCGCGATCAATGCGGCCGCACGGGCCGCCCCCATGGATATAGCGGTCTGGTGGGACTGCACATAAATGATGCCCTCCACGGCAACTTCATCAGGCATGAATTTTTGAATTACATTGAAGAGATGGCTGCGAATCGCAGCTAGAGCAGCAGACTGAGGTAATTTTTGTGGAATCGAAATAACATCAAAAGCTAACACGTTTGGTTTACGAGGATCTCCCTCAAGCACAGCATACCCGGTATTTCGGACTGCAGGATCAATAGCAAGGACACGCATGAATGATTGGCCGAAGCATTAGGTTTTGGTGCCCTTGAATGCACTAAGTTTTTTCTTTTTAGTCGTCCTCTGGACAGGTGGAGGTAGTCGCAAAATTCCATTTGGTAGGCATGAGTGCTCCCTTAGATTCATAAGAGGCGATTCTGTTGAGCTTTGGCCGGAATTGGGAACAGTTGGCCGAAAACGGGGCCTGATTTAAGTTTGGTTTTGTTGGAAATAGCCCAGTGTGAACGAGTTAGCTGCCAAATTACGATAGAAAAGGCACACCTCCCCATGTTTCAGTTTCAACAGATTTTAGCGAAAGTTCGGAAGGATTTTCGACAACCCATTCGCAACCTCAATTTGCGAGAGTGGGATGATGTGAGTGAATTTCCCGTTGATCGTGTTGCCGTAAATGAAGGAAGAGACCGACCATAAAATGGCGAAAAACCCAAAAACAGCCGGCAAGGATTGGGCCGTCGAAGAATCGCGGCGCGTTTTATCGGAAAGGGAGGCGCTTTTAGCGAATCGCGCCCATGCAAAGGAAAAGGCAAGAGAGGAGACGGCCCGCAGCACTATTCTAGCAAAAGAGAAGGCATTAGTAGCCCGCGCAGCTCGTGCCGCAGAAGACGCTAGAATTTCCGCTGCTGCGTCTGACCAATGGTATTATTTAGTGAGGGACCAGCCAGTTGGTCCGATTCAATTGAGTGAGCTTCTAGCTAAGATTTCTGATCTTCTAATCGAGCCGCCGATTAACATGGTGTGGACCGAGGGAATGGAGGGATGGAAACCCGTTTATGAGGTGAAATTATTATGTCAACTCAGTGAGGGCGAGGAATTCCCCGCTGCGGTAGGATCGAAATGCGAGATCGATTTTGAAGAAGAAACTAAGCGTCTTCAAGCTGCCGCTAAAAAGGCGGCTGAGGAAGCGTGGGTGGAGGATTCAATTCGCGCTGAGGAGCGCACAAGAGCAAAGGATGCGGATGATGCTAAAAGGGCTTTCCAAGTCAGCGCTGAGTATGAAGCAACAAAAGAGAAGGCGGCGGCAAGGTTGGAAGCAATTAGGCATGCAGAAGCAAAAGCTGCCGCCGCAGAACAAGCGCAAATCGCTGCCGAAGCAAAAGCGAATGCCGAACAAGAAGCACGAGTCAGAGCTGAAGAAGAAGCACGGCTAAAGGCAATTGCCGATGCAAAAGCTGCTGCCGCAGAACAAGCGCGAATCGCTGCCGAAGCAAAAGCAAATGCCGAAAGAGAAGCACAAGCCAGAGCCGAAGAAGCGCGTATCAAAGCAATCGCTGACGCGAAGGCCGCCGCAGAACAAGCGCGAATCGTCGCTGAAGCAAAAGCGAGTGCCGAACGTGAAGCGCGAGCTAGGGCTGAAGAAGAGCGTATCAAGGCCATTGCCGAAGCAAAAGTCATCGGTGAAAAAGCGCGAGTAAAAGCTGAGGAGGAGGCTCGTATCAAATCTATAGCCGCAGCCGAACAATTGCGAATTGTCGCCGCAGCGAAGGTGCAAGCTGAAGAAGCACGTATTAAAGCTGAGGAAGAAGCACGAACCAAAGCCATCACCGATGCAGAATCAGCGATAGAACAAGCGCGAACTGCTGCTGCGCACAAAGCAAACGCTGAGAAAGAAGCACGAGCCAGAGCCGAAGAAGATGCCCGTGTCAGGGCCATCGCCACCGCAGAAGCAGCCGCCGCGGAGCAATTGCGGATCACCGCCGAGCTAAAAGCAAATGTTGAGAGAGAAGTGCGGGCGAAAGCCGAGGAAGAGGCTCGTATCAAGGCCAAAGCTGCGGCAGAAGCCGCCGCCGCAGAACAAGCGCGAATCGCTGCCGAGGCGAAGGCAAATGCTGAAAAAGAAGCACAAGCTAGAGCAGAGGAAAAAGCCCGACTTGATGCTATCGCTCAAGCGAGAGCAGCCGCAGTTAAGGAAGCAAAAGCCAAAGCGCTTGAGGCAAAAAAAGATGACAAAATAGCAAAAGCAAAAGCTAAAACCGAAGCGCGCCTCAAAGCGCGGGCTGAAAGAGAGTCAGCAGCCGCAATGAAAGCGAGAGAGGCGGAAGAGCGCCTCAGCACAACCAAGAAACCATCTGGGAAGTGCATCTGGTTTTACACCTGTGAGGGAGAACGCTTGGGCCCAATAAAATTTGCAGAACTCCGCACAATGGCAGCAACGGGTGCCCTAGAGCCGCGTCTTGATATGGTTTGGAAAAATGGAATGGAGACGTGGGAATATGCCGGCCAAATTGATGGATTATTTGAAAGGCGCAACACTCCGGTAGCGGCGAAAGAGCAAGTTTCCTCAGTGCCCGCACCACTGCACAAGCAAATCCATCAGCCAAGCAACAGAAGTATTAAGAATGCCGATTGGCCTGGTGTGCACCGCTTGGGATTCAGTTTGGTTATTCTAGTTTTACCCTACGTATGGAGCATAGTGATGTCGGCTAGTAGTGCCTATTTAACGAAACAGTTTGGCGTTGTTCTTGTTGGAACTCTGCTTCAAATCACTCCATTTGTTCCACTTGGAGTTGGAATATATATTGGTCTCAGAAGGCTCGAAAACCTTGGGATGACATGGTGGTGGAGTTTCGCACTACTGGTTCCAGGTCTGAATCTTTGGCTGATTTATCGATGCTTCGCTTGCCCTGCGGGCTACGCATTTAATAAGAAAATTGACCTTCCTGGCCTTATGATCGCTATAATTTTTTGGATCGGGATTTTGGTAGTGACCCTTTTCTTCATCCCCTCACTTGGTTCACTTTTTGATTCGGTCTGCGGTCCCGAGTTTCGGGCACAAGCACAAAGAATTATTAGCTCGTTTGTCAGATGATAAGTCCGAGCTGGGGAGTTACCAGGGTACCTACATTAGGGAGGATACCCTCTAAGCGAATCTAACAGTTCTGTACACGACATCTGGTATGTTCAGATTCCTTGAATGCCCAGAAATCCGAACAAGA
>JAYULG010000250.1:0-11394 GCA_043763755.1 Akkermansiaceae bacterium
CAGCACTTTATCAAGCCACGGCGGAGACACTCGGCTACCGGGGGAATGCGCTGGCCATGCGCCTGCTTGCCCAGCGTTTACCCCTCGCGCTCTTGAAGACAGAGGGAGATGCGGCGGAGGCACTGCTTTTCGGCTCTGCGGGATTTCTCACGGCAGAGATTCATGAATCAGTGCCCGCAGACACGCGGCTCTATCTGCGCCGCTTGTGGAACGAGTGGTGGAAAAATCGGGCACGCTTTGAAGTGGCGCAAGATCGCGCCATCCCATGGAAGACTCATGGCCAGCGACCTGCCAATCACCCGCACCGCCGGGTGGGGGCATTGGCCACATTGGCAAAAGTCTGGCCGCGATACCGGAAGGTCGCCTTGGCAAGGCCATTTGAGCCAAAGGCGGTGATCGATTTTCTCCACAATCTCGAGCATGAATTCTGGCATCATCATCATACTTTGACTTCGGCTGCCTCGGCGCAGCGGGTGGGCCTCTTTGGGCGGGCGCAAGCGTTGGAATTGATTGCAAACCATCTGGCTCCGCTGGCGCTGCATGAAGAGGGCATGACAGCTCTTTCTTATACAAAGCTGCGGTGCTCCGCGCCCAATGATAAAGTGAAGCGTTGCGCGATCCGGCTATTTGGCTCCACCATTTCTGCGCAGCCATGGTTGCGGCGCGTCTATCATCACCAAGCATTGCTCCAGATTTATCAGGATTTTTGCCTTGAGGATTTTTCGGATTGTAAAGATTGCCCATTTCCCGAGCAACTTGCCCAATGGCGATGATACTTTCACCATGAACATCTATCTAAACGGGAAAGCACACGCGCTAGAGGAATGCCTTACCATCAGCGGGCTACTCACCAGCATAGGACTTGAGGGGAAGCCTGTGGTGGTGGAGCTGGATGAAAACGCGATTTTCCCGCGAGACTATGCAGCGGTATGGATCACCGAGGGCATGCGGGTGGAGATCGTCGCACTGGCGGCCGGCGGGTGACTCCGCGTGAAGCAGCTCGGGTCTTCAGAATTTACTCGCTTTGCATTCGCTAGGTGTCGTGCCACGGTCGCACGTATGGAGAGTTACGAGGTTTTGAGAGATGCACTGCAAAAGACGACGCCCAAGGCGGTAGCGGCTGAGTTAGGGGTGTCTCTTTCTTTAGTTTACAAATGGGCAGAAAAACCGAGCGATCAAAATTCGGGGAGTAAAAATCCGCTAGATCGAGTGCAGCAAATCATCGAGCTCAGTGAAGACAACGGCATCTTGGATTGGCTTTGCCGCCAGCAAGGTGGGCATTTTGTCAAAGATCCTGAAGTGTCAAAGGCGACGATCCATCATGTGGTCCCGGCTACGCAGCAGATCATCGCGCACTTTTCCGAGTTGCTAAATCAGATCTCAATGGCAGCGGTGGACCGCGTGGTGACGCAAGATGAGAGTGATGACATCCGGCAAGTGTGGGATCGCTTGAAGGGCTTTGGAGAAGGATTTGTGCGGTCTTGCGAGAATGGAGACTTCCGTGATGGAGGGAAAACCGCAAAGAATCCTTAGCGGCCGATCACGCATCCCGCAGCCTGTTGGTTTCCGCCCACGGCTGAGACTACGGCAGTGCTGAATGGACCATGGCGGATGGCCTCGGCGGCTGCGATCACCTGCCATGAGGCGGAGGCACCGCTTGCTTCACCCAGCACTTTACGCGGGGACCAGCGTGCGCCCAGCCAATCCTCCCACGCGAGTGTTTCTGCTAGATCGTGGCGACTGATGCCCACTCGGCCATCGACGAGGAGATGATTTTCGTGATGGTTGATGGCGAGAGTTTTACGGATGGCGAGTGCGCTTGCGGCACGGGAAAGCTTGGTAAATGTGACGGGGTCAGGCAGGTGTAGAAGTCTCACAGTTCCTTCGCAGGCTTCCAGATAGATCGCGCCAGCCCCTTCGGCTGGAATGTAGTCCGTCGAATAAAGCCGCAGGCCCTCGGCGCTTAACCAGTCGATTTCCTCGCTGGCCACGATCAAGCAACCATCGACATCGCCGCGCTGGAGCCACTCGACAGCGAGATCCATGGCAGTGAAAAATCCCGTGCCGTCGGCGATCAAGGTGTCATTCGGCGCACTGCTTCCGATCATCGCCGAGAGGTGGCTGGATGGGGCATTAAAAACGGTTTCTGGAAACAAGATCGGGCTTGCGACGGCAGGGTCTGCGAGAACTTCGCCGAAGAATCGATTTGAGTAATTCACACAGCCATTGAGCACGCTGAAGATCACTCCCACGCGGAGATTCCCCGCAGCGCTGGCAGCGAGGCGAGTTTCTCCGAGCGCTTCCATAGCAGCGGCAGCAGCGAATTTTGAAATTGAGCTGGTGCGGCGTAGTCTGGCGATTTTAGGAGTGGTGGCACCCTCAACTGGCACGCGGCGCACGGGTGTAGAAATGTTGGTCCCATTCAGAGTGCGCTCTAGCTGCGAAAGTGGTGCGGTGGTGCCGGAGGCGAGCATTTCCATAATCGCCTGCACTCCCCAGCCTGCTGGTGTGACGGCGCCAGTGCCTGTGATGGAAAGAATCATGTGAGGCCCTCCTGGCCAAAAATGAGGGTGGCATTCGCACCGCCGAAACCGAATGAATTGGTGAGCACACGCTGCACCACGGCATCGCGCGGAGTGCGGATGAGGTCAAAGGTGCAGATGGGATCCGCCACGCGCACATTAAGACTGGCGGGCAGCCATTGGCCAGCGAGCGCCATCAGGCAAATGACGGATTCTACCGCACCAGCCCCGCCTAACAGATGGCCGGTCGCAGATTTCGTGGAACTGACTCGGATTTTCCCAACCTCGTCACCCGCCCAGCGCTGGATGGCATTGCCCTCTGCGATGTCATTGAGAGGAGTGCCCGTGCCATGGGAATTGATATAATCGATCTGCGCGGGCGCTAAATTTGCCATGGCGCAGGCGGCCTGCATGGTCAGTAGTGCGGCATCGCCCTGAGGATTCGGCTGAGTGAGATGGTGGATATCTGTGGCGGCTCCGTGGCCGAGGATTTCAGCGAAAATGTGCGCCCCCCGTGCACGAGCGGAAGCCGCAGACTCCACGACGACGAAGCCCGCACCCTCGCCCAGCGCAAGGCCATCCCGCGCGGCATCGAATGGCCGCGGGACGCCGGATGGGCTGAGTGCTTGCAAGGCATCGAAACCTGCGAAAACGAGTTCGCAAAGTGCATCGTAGCCGCCGGCCAAGACACACTCCGCCCGCCCAGATCGCACCATGTGGAAGGCTTGGCCGATGGCATTTGCCCCTGAGGCACACGCGTTTGAAACGATCCGCAATGGGCCGTGAACGTCCAATGCACGCATCATGCCTACCATTTGCCGCTGGACTTGGTAGGTTTCCACGCGACGCAGTTGAGCGCGAGGGTCTGCCATGCCAGTATGGGCATTTTTGTAGTATTCCTCGCCGATGGGCATGGCCGCAGCGGAGGTGCCGATGATGACGGGCAAATTCCCACCGTGGATTTTCGCTGCGTTGAGAGCTTCCCGCGCGGCAGTGGTGGCGAGGCGTGTGCCACGGTCCATGCGCTGCCATGCGCTGCGGGAGATGCCAGCCTCAGCGGCGGATTCTTGGAGCGCGACTTGCCCACCCTTGCCGACTCTTTGCCGAGAAACATCAAACAAGCTGATATCTGAAATCGCCATCCGCCCAGCTCGGAAACCCGCTGAGTTTTCCTCCCAATTCTGTCCCATCGGGGAGATGATGCCTGCGCCGGTGATCACCACGCGGCTAGCCGGGAAGCACGGAGAGGAGGCGGGTGAGTAGGCCACAGGAAAATCGAATCAAGTTAGAGCTCGCCACGCAGGGGCCGAGTTAGCTAGGCACCCGCACGCCCCTTGTCAAATGCTCTATCTTCGTTGGTTAGAAGTCCTCAAGCGATTTGCCACGCGCCCTGCGATTTTCGAAGATGGGCGCCGTCTGACGTTTGAAGATTTGGCAGCAGCATTGGCCGTCCGGCCCACTGCGCATGGCCCGGTGCTTGCTCGCACGGGGAATGTAAATTTTTTTATCGAAACTCTCAGGGCATGGCGAGACGGCCAAGCGGTGATTCCCATTGAGTTCGAGGCAGCGGCGCCGCAGATGGGCGCACTTCCAGCGGGAACCGCGCTCGTGAAATACACGCCGGGTGCCAGCGGGATTCCGCGCGGGATTTTTCTCAACCAAGATCAAGTAGCAGCAGATGTGGATCGGCTGGTGGCGGCGATGGACCTCAAGCCAAGTGTGCCGAATTTAGCGGCGATCTCGCTTTCCCACTCGTATGGATTTTCCAATGTGGTGCTGCCATTGCTGTTGCATGGAGTGCCCATTCATCTGGCTGCAGCGCCATTTCCACGGGTGATTGAGAAAATTTTGCACTCGCACGCGCTGATGGATGTGGCGGCCGTGCCTTCCATGTGGCGGGCTTGGCACAGGACTGGGATTTTAGTGGGTGTGCCGATCCGGCTGGCGCTTTCTGCGGGCGCGCCACTATCGCTCGCCCTCGAAGCGGATGTGATGGCATCATCAGGTCTGAAAATTCGCAATTTCTACGGAGCAAGTGAATGCGGCGGCATCGCATTCGATGCTTCCGAAACACTCCGTGAAACCGCCGATGACGTGGGTGAAATCTTACCGGGAGTTGATCTATCTTTCAGCGAGATCGGACGGATTATCGTGAAAAGTGATAGTGTCGCAAGTGGCTATGAGTTTTCCCGCCCCGAGGATCATTTAGAGAATGGGGTCTATCAAACTCGCGACTTTGGTTTCATGGCTGCTAACAAACGCCTTCACCTCACTGGCACTTCTGGTGCGGCCATCAATGTGGCTGGGAGGAAAGTCAGTCCTTCAAAGCTCGAAAGCGCCATCCTGTCCACTGGCCTTGTGAAGCAAGTGCAAATCTTAGGCATTCCCAGCAATGATGCGGAGCGATTCGAAGAAATCTCAGCGAAAGTAAAATTGCAGCCGGGCATCACCTTAGAACAGCTCAAACGTGCCTCACTCGTTGTGCTCCAAAGCTGGGAGATGCCCAGGCGTTGGGAAGTTATTCCATAAAAAAATGCCCCCTCCGAGGAAGGGGCATTTCATGGAACTCCAAGCTGTTTGGAATCGTTTTGGAAATTTCGTCTGAGCGAGACTTAGGACGCCCGCTCCCCCTCATTATATGGAGGAGCGGGTGTCACAAGCGTGGTTCAGATTCGGAATTGCCAAAGCGTTTCCGCATCGCGATCACGCCACATCGGGCGACGAGCAATGGGATCTTGGAGGATGCGCACCGTTTTGCGTCCGCCAGTGCAGAGGAAGGACTCGCAGTCCACTGGAATGACATCAAGGCCCATGTAGTAGGTACCATGAAGCGTCACGACAGATTCCTCGCCAAAGGCATCTGCCAAATGCTCTTTCAGCAATTCTGCTTCTTTCCTGCCGATAAAGAGGAAAGCCGGAGTTTCGCCATGGTCGCACTTGGAGCGGATCAATTCCGACACTGCATCGCCGTCCCAAACGCCTGCGAAGGACAACTCGGACGGCACACTAGACAAGTCGGGATACGGGATAGGTGGTAATGTAATGTTCATTTGTTTGTGTATGGGTAGCAGTTCTATGTGAGCAAACCCCATGCCACTGCCTTGAAGTTGCTTGAATTTTCTCGGCAGCACATGAGATACGGGACTAGCGCTGTTAGGCTTTCAAGAAACTCCTCAGCCTCATAACTGAAGCAGCTTCAATGAGTCAAACAACTTAAGGATCCTAAATTTTCAGGGAAAAATAAGCAATTTCTCGAAAGTGACTTTTTCGTCATATTTGGTGGGCGAAAAGTCAGGATGGATGCTGTAGGCAAAATTGCGGGTGCTAATAAGCGATTCCGCGTTCCCGCTTGACGCAGTTTAGCCCGTCCACCAACGTCTTGTCACAGAAGCGGCTGTCGCTGATTCGTCACCAACTCACTATTTTTTCCATCGTGGACCTGCAAGAAATTCGCCGTATTATTGAGCTCATGAATGAGCACGGACTCACTGAGTTTGATGTCTCCAAGAAAGACTTTCACCTCAAGCTCAAGAAGGGCACAGATTTGGCAGAGCTTCGCGGACTGATGGCAAGCCTGCCGAGTGGTCCGACAGTTGGAGGATACGCGCCGCCACCAGCGACTTCGGGGAATATTCCTGCGCCTGCCGCTGTGGTTGTAGGTTCTGAGATCACCTCACCGATGGTTGGCACGTTTTATCTAAAACCCGCTCCGGAAGCGCCAAACTTTGTGGAAATAGGCTCAACCGTTTCCATCGGTGAAACGCTCTGTATTATCGAAGCGATGAAGGTGATGAACGAAATAAAAGCCGAGAAATCCGGCACCATCTGCGCCGTCGTGGCGGAAGATTGCACACCCGTCCAATACGGCGATGTGCTTTTCCGGATTAAGTAGTCCGTCGTTTCGAATCACCGCTCATTTCACACATTTATTTTCCATGTTTAAGCGTGTCTTAGTCGCCAACCGCGGTGAAATCGCCCTCCGCATCATCCGTGCATGCCGGGAGCTAGATGTGGAATCAGTCGCGGTATATTCCGAGCCAGATGTGGATTCCATGCACGTCCAACTCGCCGATGAGGCAGTGTGCATCGGCCCGGCTTCCAGCAAGGAATCGTATCTGAAAATCGACCGGATCATCGCCGCAGCCGAGATCACAGGTGCGGATGCCATCCACCCTGGCTATGGATTTCTCTCGGAAAATGCGCGCTTTGCGGAAATTTGCGCTAGTTCCGGCATCACGTTCATCGGCCCTTCCCATCAAGTCATCGCCATGATGGGGGATAAAGCGACGGCCCGCGCCACGGCGATCGCAAATGGTGTGCCCATCACGCCCGGCTCGGAAATTATGCCAGATGCTGCCACGGCGCTCATCGAAGCGAAAAAGATCGGGCTGCCCGTGATGATCAAAGCCACTGCGGGTGGCGGCGGGCGTGGTATGCGCCCGTGTTTTAAGGAGGAAGAATTTATCAGCCTGTTCCAAGCAGCCTCGAATGAAGCGATTGCCTGCTTCGGCAATGGCGATTGCTACTTGGAAAAGCTCGTGATCAACCCGCATCACGTCGAGTTTCAAGTCATCGCGGATTCCCACGGAAATTTCATCCACCTCGGTGAGCGGGATTGCTCGATGCAGCGGCGCAATCAGAAGATCATTGAAGAATGCCCATCGCCACTTCTTACACCCGAGCTGCGCGCCCGCATGGGTGATGCCTCGGTGAAATTGATCAAAAATATTGGCTACCAAAATGCGGGCACCATCGAATACCTCGTCGATGAAGCAGCAGAAAATTTCTACTTCATGGAGATGAATACCCGCATTCAAGTGGAGCATCCAGTGACGGAGGAAGTGATGGGATGTGAGCTCATCAAAGAGCAAATCCGAGTGGCCGCGGGTGAGCCGCTTTCCCGCCATGTGTTAGAATCCACTCCGCGTGGGCATTCCATCGAGTGCCGCATCAATGCAGAAGATCCATTTAATAACTTTATGCCTAGCCCAGGCACCATCGAGCTATGGTATGCTCCCGGCGGCAAGGGCGTGCGCGTAGATACCCATGTTTACTCGGGCTATACGGTGCCACCGCACTATGATTCGATGATTGCCAAGCTGATCGTCACTGGTGCTACCCGGGAAATTGCGATTGCTCGGATGAAGCGCGCCCTTGGGGAATTCATGATCCGCGGCATCAAGACGACGATCCCATTCCAACAGGAAATTATCGCCCATCCAGATTTTGCAGCCGGGACTTATGATATAGGTTGGGTGGCGAGATATCTGGAAGAGCGAGTGAAGTAAAAAGTATATCTAGCTGCCGTGATCGACTCTATAAACTCCGCGCGCTTGTATTGTATTCTAGATCTCGGCTACACTCCTGAGGAGCGGGCGGAGGAAGTGACCACCGCACTTCTAAAGGGAGGTGCAGATATACTACAGCTTCGCGCAAAAAATAGTGATGAGGCCACCATCCAGCGAGTGGCGGAAAAAATAATGCCACTCTGCCGCGCTTTCGGAGTGCCCTTTATCATGAATGATTTTCCTGAACTCGCTGCCTCTGTGGGTGCCGATGGAGTTCATCTGGGTCAGGATGATGGAACGCAAGTTTCAGCACGTGAAATCATCGGCCCGGGGAAGCTAATAGGTCGCTCCACACATTCACTAGCGCAAGCTCGCGCTGCATTGGAGGAAGGCTTTGACTACATCGGCTTTGGCCCGCTGTTCCCAACGCCCACCAAGGCGGGGCGCGCGGCCATCGGTCTTGATGATATCGCGGCAATGGAGCGGGATGTGGGCACTCGAATCCCAGCGTTCTGCATCGGCGGTATCACCCCTGCCACATTGCCACAAGTGCTTGCCTTAGGTGCACGCCGCACCGTCGTCGTTTCGGCACTTCTGCAAGCTGCAGATGTGGCTGTAGCCACCCGCGCGATTCGGTGTGAGCTAGGAAATGAGGGGTAGAAAAAGCTTTCCTTGGGAAGGCAGCAGAAGGCTCAATATGGAAAATTTCTGGCATAGTTACCATCATTGACTTCTAAGTTCGGCGAATAAAACATT
Organism: Akkermansiaceae bacterium; assembly: GCA_043763755.1. Taxonomy (GTDB): domain Bacteria; phylum Verrucomicrobiota; class Verrucomicrobiia; order Verrucomicrobiales; family Akkermansiaceae; genus Luteolibacter. The sequence continues at coordinate 8,567 of JAYULG010000250.1, forward strand.
TGTTGTTGCTAGATCTGGTTTCACAAAATTCAGCTTGCATACCTTTGTTTTTAGTTAAATTCTGTGCTTGGTCGTTTTGCATTCAAAAAAATAACCCAAAAACCAACATAACCCAACTTAACCCAATACATTCTAATCATGAAATCCACACACTTCCTTGTCGCATTATTTTGCGGCCATGGCATGGCAATTGGCCAAACATTAAACAATTCAACGGTCTTTATTCAAGGTGCCTACAGTTCGACTGTGACTGCATCTGACAATGATGGGGGTGGGACTTGGGATTTGCGGAGTGATTCAATACCCTCAGTCTTTGCCGATTTTTTTGATGAAACAGACAACATCCGTTTTGACGCAGTGGCCCTCACGGCACCCACCACAGGGCAAGTCTTTGCGGTGAGGAACCGTGCTGGTGATGGACCCGTTGTAGCACAATATTCTATCCGTTTTTTCACACCAGGTAGCGGATACACAAATCCCGTCCTCGAAACTAAAGCTTTTCGTAGTCGCAACACAGCTTGGCAAGGCAGTCCATTTATCCACTCTCCATTGGCAAGCATTCCAGCGGCGGGCACCTACGATATTGAAATCGTAAACCTAGCTGGTGGCTCGCACATTGAAGGGTTGGGTTTTTACACGCCTCCCACACTCATCGGTGCTGGACCTGCAATTGTGCAAGAGAGCGCTCTGGCATTTGCAAACGGCGGCAAAGAGTTTAAACCAATTGACCACCCGTCTGGCGTAGGCACATACAACGATAATCAGTTTACAGGAACTTCTTGGCTTGATTATGAAGTGTTCAATCCCGGTCCGGCAAAAGCATGCAATTTCTCTGTGCGTGCACGGCACAATATGGGTTTTGATGTGCTCGTGAACGCTAAAGTTCTAGAAGCAGATGGTGACGTTCCTGCGACATTTACATCGGCCACCGTTGCTAGTACAGGTTGGCAAACTTCAGAATTTTTCGACTACACATCATCAACTTCATTCATCCTCCCAGCAGGGTATTCTGTAATCCGTATCAATAGCGACAATCCAGTTCACCTTGATAGCATTACCTTCATTCCAGCATCGGCACCTGTGCCGCTTTCAAAAACGAACGTTGTGATCGTCCCCGCCACGAGCACTCTGCCTGCTACGCTCACCGCGACGGTCACTGGCGCACCATCCGCTACAGTAGTCTTGGAAGCCTCGATCGATCTTGGACAAGCGAATGCGTGGACTACAATCCATACCTTCTCACTGAATGCAAGTGGGCAAGCGACGGTCACTAACATTCCTCACACCGGAGCGGCCAATACCAGCCGTGACTTTTTCCGCGTTCGCTATCAGTGAAATACTGTGGCTTCCGAGGAAATCTCCTCAGCAAAAATCGCGCTCTGATTTGTATCGTTTTAGTCTGTCGTTCATGGAGGCACTCGCTTAGCTTGCCTCCATGAACGATTCCATCGCGTCGCTTACAGCTCAGATCCAAGACTTTGTCGATGTGAGGGATTGGCGCAGATATCACAATGCCAAGGATCTGTCAGTTGCCATCGCTGCCGAGGCGGGTGAATTGATGCAGCACTTCGTTTGGCAGCAAGATGATCAAATCGCCGCGCGCATTGCGTCACGAAGGGATGAAATCGCCTCAGAAATTGCTGACGTAGGAATCCTTCTTTTCGAACTTGCGGACAATCTCGGGCTCAAACTTGGTGATGTGATGGCCTCCAAAATTGCGAATAATGATGTCCGTTATCCAGTCGAGAAATCGCGCGGTAACAATCTCAAGTATTCGGAATTGTGAGTGAAGAGGTGCCATATACCCCACGCCGGAAGCGCTACAGTGGTAAAAACCCCCGGCGATTTGAGGAAAAATACAAGGAACATGATCCTTCACGCTATGCAGAGACTGTGGCGAGGGTCATTGCTTCTGGGAAGACCCCCGCAGGGACTCATCTTCCGGTCATGGCGGATGAATGCCTTAGCGCCCTCGCCCTGACTGCTGGCAGCATCGGCGTGGATGCCACACTCGGTTACGGCGGGCATGCGCTCAGGATTTTAAAAGAGATTTCACCCACCGGAAAATTGCTGGGACTTGATGTGGATCCCATTGAGCAACCCAAGGCTGAGCTAAGAATCCGCAGCGCTGGCTATGACTCGGAGCAGTTCATTTCCATTCGCTCAAACTTTGCTGGCATAGCAAAAGCAATGTCCTCCTGTGGGCTTAGTGCGGTGGATTTCATATTTGCCGATCTTGGCTGCTCTTCTATGCAGTATGACGATCCTGCACGCGGCTTCAGTTATAAATATGCAGGCCCACTCGATATGCGGCTGAATCCTGCGCGAGGGTTATCCGCTGCCGATTGGTTAGAAAAAGTTTCACCTCAGAAGCTTGAGTTCGCGCTTCATGAAAATGCCGATGAGCCACGGGCAGAGACGATCGCACGCGCACTCGCGGGATTACGATTTTCTGGCACTTTGGCCCTCGTGCAGGTGATCCGTGAATGTGTGCGCGTGAGTGATGAAGCCGAGGTAGTTGCCACGGTGCGCCGAGTTTTTCAAGCCATCCGTATCGCAGTGAACGAGGAATTCACTGCCTTAGATGCATTTTTAAAAATCATCCCACAGTGTTTACAGCCGGGCGGACGGGTCGCCATTCTTAGTTTTCATTCCGGTGAGGATCGGCGAGTAAAGTTGGCATTCAAAGAGGGTCTAAAAGTTGGTATGTATTCAGAAGTGAGTGATACTGTCATCACCGCCACTTCAGCGGAGCGCCGCATGAACCCGCGCAGCAGTTCTGCCAAGCTTCGCTGGGCCATCCGGGATGGTAAAAGTATAGGGGCTTT
>JAYULG010000251.1:0-11330 GCA_043763755.1 Akkermansiaceae bacterium
CCCAGTCGTTCGGGCTGCGCGACAGGTAGTGCCAGCGGACGCCGGCCGGGTCGAGCAGGAAGACCGTCGGGCCGACGGACGGGTGGGCGTGGACGCGGCCCGGCTCGTAGTAGAACTCGTACTCGACGGTGTCCCCGGGCTTGAGCGTGCGGAGGTAGCCCAGCTTGCTCGGCGTGGCCGCGACCGAGGTCGCGTCGAGCTTGCGGCCGTGGAGTTCGCCGTCCCTCACCGACCAGTCGTAGGCCGTCGGCTCGGCCGGGAGCGGGGCCTCGACGAGGACATGATGCGGCCATGAGTTTTTAATGGAGTGGCAGATATGAAAAACCTCGCTGTGGCGCAGCGCACGCAGCGAGGTAGAGATAGGACTGGCCAGGGATACTACTTCGCTTTTTTGGCGGCGTAGGCTTTGGTGAAAGAGGCATCTAAATACTTCGTCACGTCCTGCGCTTTTTCATATACTTCAAACCTCAGGTTAAAGTCATCTGCAACCTTCGAAGACCCATAGACAGTGCCCAGACCATCTGTAGTCTCCCAGCGTGCGAGCGCCTCATCCAAAGTGAGAATATATGTACCTTTGAGGAAGGGCTCATATTCTTCTGGAGTGATTTTCACGCGAGCGGATAAAATTTTCAGCACATCGTCTAGGTTTTCTTCAGCTTTCATATAATCCACAATGCGATACCATACTTCAGTGACTTTCATCCAGTCGTCTTTCCGTTCTTCAAGACTTTCGGGAGAAACATATAGAAGATCATAAATGATTCCTGGGGCATCTGCAGAGGTGAAAACGGGCTTTGAGCCAGGGAGGACTTTAAGAGCTTGGCCAGAACTTGGCTGCCACGCGCCGATCGCATCGACGGCCTTTGAGGCGAGCACCTGCGGGGTTTCATTGGTGGGTGTATTGACAATAGTGACATCCTCACCCTTGAGTCCGTTTTTCTCGAGGCCGGTGAGGAGTAAAAGGTGGGAGACGAATCCTTCCTCCAGACCCACTTTTTTCCCCTTGAGATCCTTGATGGTTTCGATGCCAGGAGCGGCGACGATCATATCATTTCCATTGGAAAAATCGTTGATGATGATGCCGACGGATGGCTTACCCGTCGCGCCGGTGACGAGTGCGTCTCCATTGGTCATTGTCACAGCATCTACCTTCCCGGCGACGTAGGCATCCATGGATGGCACGTAATCGAACCACATGAATTCCACATCGACACCCGCTTCCTTGAACCAACCTTTTTGAACGGCAATCTCCCATGCGACCCAGCCCGGCCAATCCGAATAAGCGATTTTGAGAGGTTCTGCCTTGGCCAAAGTGCATGCAGCGAGCAGGCCAAGGGTGGCGGTGATGAGGCGTGGGAATAGTTTCATGGCGGTGATATTGGTTGAGGAGATGAGCGAGTAGAGTATGAAGGATTGGCAGGAAATTCATACTCAATTAAGCAGGGTTCATACCAAGTTCGGTCGGAGCGATTGGTGGGTGAGGTGGAGATTTTCGAGTTCCTCGGAAGAAATGTGCGTGATAGCATCTGCTATGAATGCAATTGGAAGTCCGCCCAAGAACATTGTGCTTGTTGGCTTTATGGGGAGTGGGAAATCAACGGTAGGGCGTGAGCTTCACCAGCGGCTGGGCTATCCATTGATCGATATGGATCAGGTGATCGAGCAACGGGCTGGCAAGTCGATTTCCTCGATATTTGAGCAACTGGGTGAGGACGCATTCCGTCAAATGGAAACGAGTCTGCTAGAAGAATTGAATGTGCCAAATCTGCAGCGGCGGATCATTTCTACGGGCGGAGGAGTGGTGACGAGGGCGGAAAACCGATCTTTACTCAGAGGGCTGGGGTATGTGGTGTGGCTGCATGCGCCGCTCGCGGTGATATTTGACAGGACGGGGCGGAATAGGGATAGGCCGTTGCTAGATACGGAGGATCCTGCGGCGCGGATTAGAGCTTTAATGGACTTAAGAAAACCACTGTATGAGGAAGTTTCCCATTTAAAGGTAGATACGGCAGGGCTGGATTGCGGAGAACTCGCGACGGGTATTCTGGAAAGCGCACGCTACTTTTTCACCCAACAAGTATGATCTCGGGCAACGAGCAGGTGAAGGAATGGGCGCGGGAGCTGGGCTTCGATGACTGCCGCATCGCCACTGCAAAGGAGGCCACCCACGCGGATTTATTCAAGCAATGGATCAGTGAGGGGAAGCAAGGGGAAATGGCGTGGATGGCGCGCACACCGGAGCGGCGCTGCGATCCCAGAGAAGTATTAACTGGCTGCCGTTCTATAGTCTGCGTGGCGCTGAACTACTATCCGGGTAGTAGCCCTTTTGCGGCGGGGGATGAGGGCGGCTACCGGATTGCGCGCTATGCTTGGAATGAGGATTACCATGATTTGATTGAAAAGCGTTTGAAAGATTTTGATGCAAAATTGCAGACGCTAGGTGGGGTGCAGCGCTTCTACGTGGACACGGGTCCGGTATTGGAACGGGACTTCGCGAGTGACTCAGGGCTTGGCTGGAATGGTAAATCCACCGTCCAGATTCACCGGAAAATGGGTGCATGGTTTTTCCTCGCTGAGCTGCTGACTACTCTTGATTTACGCGCGGACGCTCCCTCCGGCGATCATTGTGGAAAATGCACAGCCTGCATTACTGCTTGTCCTACGCAAGCCATTACAGCGCCATGGCAGGTGGATGCACGGCGCTGCGTTTCATACCTTACAATCGAGCATAAAGGGGCTATTCCGCTGGAGTTTAGAGAGGCAATGGGGGATCGGATTTATGGTTGTGATGATTGTCTGGATGCCTGCCCGTGGAATCGCTTTGCCGTGGAGGCGCGTGAGCTGACTTTTCATGCAAGGGCCTCGGTTTTTACCAATAGGCTGAGGGATTTTCTCTTGTTAGATGATGAAGGTTTCCGGGAGCTTTTTGCAAAGTCGCCGATTAAGCGCATCAAGCGGCCACGTTTTCTTCGGAACGTCTGTGTGGCCTTGGGGAACACAGGAACAAAGGACGATCTCCCTGCACTCAGAGTCGCTGCGGCGGATGTGGAGCCACTCATCGCAGAGCATGCGAGCTGGGCGGTAGAGCGTCTGCTGGCGAGGCACGCTCAGCGCTGATTGAAGCGAGACATTTCACGTTGGGCTTCGCGCAGCTCGACCTTTTCTTTGAGATCGAGCCTTTGATCCGAATGGGTCTTACCCTTGCCTACTCCGATTTCCACTTTCACGCGGCGGTCTTTCCAATACATCCTCAACAGTGGCAGTGTGCAGCCTTTGACGGCAGTAGCTACCGAAAGCTTGAGGATTTCTCGCTTGTGGAGCAGCAAGCGGCGAGGACGTTTCGCGGTGTGATTGTACCACTCTCCAGCGGTTTGCCATGGCTGAATATCGCAGCCATAGAGGAAAATTTGGCCATTCTCGATGCGGGCAAATGCATCTGATACGTTGATTTTCCCGGCACGGATGGATTTCACCTCGGTCCCTTTGAGTTCGAGTCCAGCTTCGAACTTCTCAAGGATGTGAAAATCGCGTCCGGCTTTCCGGTTGGTGGCGATTTCCGCGCTCATTGGGTGAATCTCTTTGCGCTCGGCGGGCGTTATGGTGCCTCGCGGAAGATGAGCTTGATCTTGCCTTCGATAATTTCTGTGAGGGCAATATCCGCCACGCCCATGCTGGGGCGAGTGGTGATCAACGGGGAGCGACCGCTGTTGAGTTGTTTGACGCGCTGAGAGACCAAATTGATGAGAACAAGAGGGTCTTTGACAATTTCTGAGGCCTTATCGAGAAGATCGCTTTTCATAGGAGAACCGGGAAATGGCGAATCTGACCGTGCCTGCTCAAACGGGATAACGTTCTTCGGGAGCAGGGACGGTTTTTTTTCGCTCAAAACTAAGGGATGTGTGGTGTTCCGGATAGTAGCCGGGCAGGTCGTCAAACCAGAGATTTTGATCTTGGACAAGACTTATCTGCTTGTGAGGCAAGAATTTTCTCGGGACCGAGGGTTTGTGAGTTTTATTTGGGCATTAAATCGATCCCAAAGCGCCGCAGAATTAGCACTGTGAGCCAAAATAAAACGATGGTGATCAGACAGTTTGCCGCCAAGGAGGCCCAGAATCCCCAGCCACTGCGGAGCATCCAAGGCAGAATCAGAAACATAGGTAAAGTAGGCAGGACGAACCAAAAAGTCCCTTCAGCGTGGTTCGCCACGCGGGTGGGGGATTGGCCGCTTTGGTGCATCCAGACCATCGCGACCAGAGAGGTGAGAGGCAGCGCGATGAGTAGGGCGGAGAGCCGAGCGCTGACGAGTTGGAGCTTCGTCACAAATAAAATCACTGCGGCGGTGAGCAGCAGCTTGACGAGATCAAAGGGGGTGAAAACGAGGATTTTATCCCACGGGATGCGGATCATAGGCTTGCGGAATGGCTGAGGGTGAGGTTAGTTCCGCGGGATGCAAGTTTCACAATTTCTCTGTGGGTGGATGTTGATCTTCGGTGCGGTCTGCCAAGCTGCACCTGCGGCGGTGGGAGAAAATCTGAGTGCGGCCCAAAAGAACGCAATCGGTAAAAAAATTTGGCAAAATGAGTGTGCTGGCACGATAGCGGGCCTCACGACTTGGAATGCTGGGGAAGAATTTCCTTCAATGGGCATCGGCCACTTCATTTGGTATCCTGAAGGGTTCCGAGGGCGCTTCAGCGAAAGCTGGCCGGAATTTGTGTCATTTGCCCGCCGACGCGGGGCTAATCTCCCACCAGTGGCGCTTGAGCGGCACAGTCCGTGGCGTAGCAAAACGGAATTCCAAGCGGACTTCAACAACGCTCGCCTTTCGAGTCTCAGGAAATGGCTTGCTGCAAATGTGCTGGTTCAGACGGAGTTCATCATTGCTCGCTCGCAAGCGGCCTTACCAAAAATTCTCGCCGCCGCTCCGGGCAGCGAGAAGGTGCGAATCGAGGCAAACTACCGCAAAGTTTCTACCACTGCGCAGGGGACATACGCGTTGATCGATTATGTAAATTTCAAAGGTGAGGGCATCCAGCAATCGGAGCGCTACAAGGGACGCGGGTGGGGTTTACTGCAAGTGTTGGGCGAAATGAAGCAGGTGCCATCTGGCCCACAAGCTGCCACGGAATTTGGTGCTGCGGCCAAGCGTGTGCTATCCCGGCGCATCGTTAACTCCCCAAAAGAGCGCGGTGAAAAACGTTGGGAAGAAGGGTGGCACAATCGTTGTGGGACTTACGGACGGCCACTCTGAGAAGCCCTAATTCCGAGGAACGTCGGCTATTTGGTATGGGAGCTGCTCAAGAGATTTCCGCGTCAAAGGTCATCGCGGCTGATGGCAACTGACGCGGAACTCAGGATTATCACCATCCGCTCCCTATCGAAATGCCCCTAGCTTCAGCCGATATTTTAGGAATTCTGCCCTCTCTCGAAGTGTTGCCATTCTTCGCGGATGAGTTCCAATGCCGCCTGACTGGCGAAGAATTGCCATTTCAATTGAAGCCATATTCCAGCTACGGCGAAATTAGCCGCTGTTTGCTCACCCGCAAGCTGGTGGGAGGAATCATTCCGTGGGAAATTTTTGTCGCAGATATTTTGGCACTCCCCGGGCAACGCGCGAGTTGGAAGATCCCACTTTTCCTAAATCCCTGCCCTACGGAATTAGTGCTACGTGAGCCGATTTACAAAGCAATTTACCCGAGCCAAGGACCTACATTTGCGAAATTACCCCCACGGCTGAGCATCGGGATCGAGAGCCAACATTCCCTCACCAAGCTCCAACTCCGCGAATGGCTGGGCCATTGGAAAGGCTCGCAAAATACGACACTCACTTTCACCATGCTGCCGATGGAAACCCGCATGGAGGCGCTCCAAAATGGTTCGCTAGATGCCATCATCGCTCGCGCACCATGGGGCATCCACGCAGAGTCCACAGGCCTCGGAAAACGCGATCCCCACTTCAGTCCGAGTAAATATAATCAACGGCTCGTACTCGTATGTCAGCGTGAGTTTCTTGAGAATCATCCTGATTTGAGTGACAGCTTTGTGCGAGGGCTAGCTCTGGCTAGAACTCAATTAAAGTTGCCGAACGCTTTTTCCACTGCGATTGAAAGCATGGCGCATTCGGGTAAACCGATCATCCGCGCAGAAATGTTAGAAAAAGCCGCAGATTTATATTCATTCGCATCGCTTGATCACGACGTGATCCCAGACATCCAGCAACTTGTCGCAGAGCTGATGCTGCTTGGAGATTTGGCCATTCTTCCTAGCCAAGTCGCCGCGCGTGAACAGACTGCCCGCTTGCTTCTTACAACCTACTGAGGGCCTCTCGTCCGATTGATATCTTCGGCTAGCAAGCTTAGGAAAACCTCGGCCACCCACGTCAACGGGCGAGTGGCGGCCCACCAAGCGCAGAATACCCTACTCACGGTGAAGCCCGGCAGCTTTAGGCACACCAGCGCGCCATCTCGCAGCGCGGGCTGTGCAACCCACTTTGGCAAAAATACAATGCCTTGGCCTTGTTTTGCCAGATCCAGCGCCACTCGTGAATCTGGTAGAATCCATTTGCTCAATTTAAGTTCTTCACTCCTACCTAAATGTTTGGCGACGATTCCAAAGATAATCTGATCGGTAAAAATCAGCAAACTTTGGCGAAGTTCATCTAGCGAAACCCGCGTCTTTTGACCGAACCGATGAAACGGCGCCACGTATGCGCAAAACTCATCCACCGCAAGTTCACGCCTCACCATCTCAGGAGGCACTTGCTCAAGATAGTCCACCTCAAAATCGACTCGCCTTTCCTCCGTGGCGTTTCGCTCATTCTCCCTTAAGATGACCTCTAAATTTGCCGCCGGAAAACATTCGTGAAACGATGAAAGCGGCGCCGTTGCTAGTATCACCAAAAACCCTGACGGAATCCTGAAATTAAGACTCTCCAAGCGACCGTTTAGCTCAGCCAACTCGACTTTCATCGAAGCCATGCGTTCCAATAACTCTTCTACCAGCGGCATCAAGCGCACCGCTGCACCTGTAGGCTTCACCTGTGGCCCCAGCCTCCGGAATAGCGAACAACCTAGATCTTCTTCTAATGCCTTCATGGCATGGCTCACCGCAGAAGGACTCACTGATAGGTGATGCGATGCTGCCGCGAAGCTCCCCTCTTTCATGCAGACGTAAAACATCTGTAGCCGCTTGGAATCCACGATCTCGCGATCAATCATCGGCTTCATTTCGCCGATGCATTCTGGATTGTGAAAGGAATTCATCATTGGGTCTCACTCGCATTTGAGCAGACGCTATACCAATGCTTACGACGGGATGTTTCCTCTGGGGCGATTCATAACATCATCACGTAATATCCAGTGCCTAGAGTGAACCGATTTCACCCTACGCGTGGCAGCCATGGCACACCCGATGCTCAAATCGATGTGGCATAAGACACTCCTAGATTCCTCCCTTATCGCCACTTAACAAACGAGCTAACATCATGAAAATCAAACCACTACGATCCCTCGGTCTCAAGGTCGCCTGCCTTGCGCTCGCGACAATGGCCGTCCATGCCAAGCCTCCTACTGCCGAGGTAAATACCACCGGACTTGCCGTCACTGACGATACCGTCACCGTCGGCCAGCTTCACTCCGCCACGGGAACCATGGCGATCAGTGAGACCGGCTCCATCCAAGCTGAACAGCTTGCTATCGATCAGATCAATGCCATGGGCGGCGTCTTGGGGCGCCAAATCAAGGTGATCAAAGAAGACGGTGCCAGTGATTGGCCAACATTCGCGGAAAAAGCGAAGAAGCTGCTCGTGAGTGACAAGGTAGGCACTGTCTTTGGTTGCTGGACCTCTGCCTCGCGTAAGGCAGTACTGCCAGTCTTCGAGAAGGAGAATGGTATGCTATACTACCCAACTTTCTACGAAGGTTTAGAACAATCAAAAAATGTTATATACACCGGTCAGGAAGCGACTCAGCAGATCCTTGCTGGTCTAGATTGGATCGCTAAGGAAAAGAAAGCGAAGACTTTCTACCTCGTTGGCTCAGACTATATCTGGCCACGCACTTCCATGAAGATTGCGCGTAAGCACATCGAGAACGTCCTGAAGGGCACTGTAGTTGGCGAGGAATTTTATGCCCTTGGCAGCACTTCATTCGGCTCGTTGATCAATAAAATCAAATTGAAAAAGCCAGATGTGATCTACGCCGCGATTGTGGGAGGTTCTAACGTTTCCTTTTATAAGCAACTCGCTGCCGCTGGTATCAATAGCAGTAAGCAAACACTTCTTACCATCTCAGTTACCGAAGACGAGGTACTTGGAATTGGAGGTGAAAACCTCGTTGGTTTCTACTCTGCGATGAAATACTTCCAAAGCCTAGACAACGAAAACAACAAGGTTTTCGTCAAGGCCTTCAAAGAAAAATATGGTCCAGAAAGCGTCATCGGAGATGTGACGCAGGCAGCCTATCTTGGTCCATGGCTCTGGAAAGCAGCGGTAGAAAAAGCCAACAGCTTCGACATCGATAAGATCGCTGCGGCATCCCCAGGAATTGAACTTACTACAGCGCCAGAAGGTTATGTGAAAGTGCATGAGAACCACCACCTCTGGAGTAAACTAAGAATCGGCCAATGGCTCAAAGATGGTCAAGCCAAGGTCCTTTTTGAATCCGAACTGCTTGAGCCCGATCCATTCCCAAAAGGCTATCAATAGGTTTTTCGTGAGTCCCGAACGACCCACCTAATACCCCGGAGGGCCGGGTAGTTTCCGGCCCTCCAATTTCTGCTCGAACGAAGCGTTTCATATTATCATACCTTTCCAAAATTATGGGAGAATACACTAGCGAAGAACTACAAAGCATTTTTATCATGCAAAGCTTTTCAGGCCTTAGCCTATTTAGCGTGCTTTTGCTCATGGGTCTCGGCCTTGCACTAATCTTTGGCCAAATGGGTGTGATCAACATGGCTCACGGCGAGTTTATGGCACTCGGTGCCTACACGGTCTATTTTTGTTCTCATCTCACTGAAACATACGCGCCTACTTTCGGGCCGTATTATTTTGTTTTCGCGATCGGCCTTGCATTCTTCATCTGCGCGTTTCTTGGCGCATTCGTCGAGTGGGCAATGATACGCCATTTATACCATCGGCCTCTCGATACCCTCCTCGCTACTTGGGGACTCAGCTTAATTCTCCAACAAACATATCGCTCGATCTTTGGTGCTCGCGAAGTTACTCCAACACTCCCAGAATGGCTGATGGGTTCTTATACTGTGAAAGAAGGTTTAGACATACCTATCAATGGGATGTTCGTGCTTGGCCTTTCGATCGTAGTCACCATCGCTCTGATAACTTTCATGTATAAGTCCAGTTTCGGACTCAGGCTGCGGGCCACTGTCCAAAATCGGAAAATGAGTGCAGCCGTGGGAATCAACACTGCAAAGATTGATCGGCTCGCATTCAGTCTCGGTTGTGGCATCGCAGGCATCGCAGGTGCTGCATTTACGACAATCGGTTCTACAGGTCCAGATAGCGGAAGCCGCTATATTGTGGATGCGTTTTTGGTCGTCGTCGCTGGTGGAACGGCAAGTTTGCTCGGCTGCTTGGCATCGGCGTTTGGGATTGCCCAAGCACAATCGATTCTCGAGTTCTTTTTGGAAGGGACCAAAGGCAAAGTTGCTACACTACTCGTAATCGTAGTGGCGTTGATGATTCGTCCGCAAGGCCTATTCCCAAGCAAAGTCCGCGGGCACTGACCTCACAAACTTTCAATCTCTCACACCATGCCACTCTTCTTCAAAACAATCTTCAAAACACGGGGCGAAGCAATCGCCTTCGGAGGATTTCTCCTACTTCTGCTGGTGGTTTTGCCATTGCTGCTGCCCGTGTTCCGCTTAAATTTAGTGGGTAAATATTTAACCTTCGGGTTCGTCGCCGTGGGCCTTGTTTTATTGTGGGGCCGCTGCGGCATCTTGAGCCTTGGCCAAGGCGTCTTCTTCGGCCTCGGTGGCTATTGCATGGCTATGTTTTTAAAGCTTGAGGCATCAGATCCAGTTACCACCGCCATTCAGTCCACTCCCGGGATCCCAGACTTTATGGACTGGAATCAAATCACTCAACTACCGCTTTTCTGGGAGCCATTCAAGAGCTTGCCCTTTACTATATTTGCGATCTTTGTAGTTCCGGCTGCCATCGCATTTATCATTGGTTGGGCGATGTTTAGACGGCGTGTGGGGGGTGTGTATTTTGCAATTATCACTCAATCGATTGCCCTCATTTTCTCGTTAGGAATTGATGGGAATCAAGGCTTCACTGGCGGGAGAAATGGCATCACTGATCTGCGCACATTGTGCGGTTGGGATATTCGCAGTGAGAGTGCACAATACATACTCTACTTTCTATGCGTCGTCTTGCTGTTCACAGTGGCCATCGGTGCGAAATATATCATCAACACTCGGTTGGGGCGGGTATTAGTCGCCATCAGGGATCGCGAAGATCGAGTGCGCTTCTCAGGCTATGATGTAGCAATGATCCGTGCATTTATTTTTGCATTCGCTGCCATGATTAGTGGGATTGGTGGAGCGATGTTTGTGCTGCAAGTTGGCTTCATGTCACCCTCGATTATCGGAATCGTTCCATCTATTGAAATGGTTATTTTCACTGCGGTAGGCGGCAGGCTCTCAGTGCTTGGTGCGATTCTTGGATGTCTGATTGTAAATTTTGGCAAGACTTCATTCTCCGAAGCATACCCTGACCTTTGGTTGTATCTCATGGGGGGAACATTCATCTCGGTCGTGATGTTCTTTCCAAATGGTCTCGCAGGTTTACTTGAAAAAATACCTACCAATAAGGAAAAGTATGTAGCGCTTTTTGCACGTTTCAAGAAGCCGACCACCACTTCATCACCTTCAAAATCTACACCCATCACTGATGAACAGTAACAACGAAAATGTGCTCGAAGTTGAGGATCTCGGCGTTTCGTTCGATGGTTTTAAAGCAGTCGATGGATTCAATTTCTATCTTGCCCAGAATCATGTGCATGTGATCATTGGCCCAAATGGCGCAGGTAAGACTACAGTATTAGATTTAATCTGTGGGAAGACCTTGGCTACCTCCGGTTCCATTCGGTTTAAAGGTAAAGAACTTCGTGGTAAACGTGAATACCGCATCGTCCGCGCGGGCATTGGCAGGAAGTTTCAAAATCCTTCTATTTATGAGAACCTTACGGTATTTGAGAATCTCGAGCTATCTCATCCTACAGGACGTGGTGTGATTGGCTGCCTCATGTTCCGCCGCAGTGCTTCGATCAAAAAACAGTGCGATGACGTTGCGGCCCAGATAGGCC
>JAYULG010000252.1:0-3164 GCA_043763755.1 Akkermansiaceae bacterium
TCACCCCGCCAAATCTGCCTCGCTATGATCATGGGTTGCATCGTCACAGTGGCAGCAGCGGAAAAAAGTGCGTTTCTTCCAGACTCGGAAAACCACGTAAAAATCATCCAGCCGTATGTGCAAAAATACTGCATTGAGTGCCATGGCTCCCGGATTCAAAAAGCGGATCTGAGACTGGACACCCTACCCAACGATTTTACAGATCCCGCAGTGACTGCAAAATGGGCGGAGGTGGTAAACGTCATCAATACCCATCAAATGCCGCCCGAGGATGAGGACCAGCCGCCTATTGAAGAGGCTGGAAAAGTCGCCACATGGCTGGAGTCTGAGCTTGCACGCGGGGAAATCTCCAGCCGCAGCACCCGCATGATTCTCCGCCGCATCAATCGGGCAGAATACAATAATACGGTCCGGGATTTAGTTGGCGTTGATATTTCTCCGGCAGATAAGTTCCCCGAAGATCCACCTGCTGGCGGCTTCGATAATATTGGCAAGGCATTGAGCATTTCACCCTTGCAGATGGAGCTTTACTACTCCGCCGCACGCCAAGTCCTCGATCGTGCACTTGTCGAAGGAGAGCAGCCTCCCCAAATGAAATGGCATTTCGAGCCAGAAGAGGACATCGAAGGCGGGGACCGCACTTTTGTAAAAAAAGATGGTCAGAATGTGCTTTTGAATAAGGGACACAATGACGTTGAAAATGGTTTCACTGTGATCCACCACCCAGCGGAGGATAAATCGATCACTTTCCGTCTCTTCAAAGTACCTCATGCAGGCGAGTATATCGTCCGTCTGCGGGCTGCCGGAAGGGTGCCATCGCGGGAGCAGACCACCGAAGCCGCGCGGCTACTGCATGACAAGCAGCGTATAGAAGAGGATGCCCGCGAGCCGGAAAATGCGCAGGGTCACAAAAATCGATTGGATGACCTAGCATGGAAAATGAAGCACTATGAAACATCGCCGATCTATAACTACGGCCCCCCTCGCCTCAAAATGGTGCAGGACCTGAATGGAACACCGCGGGTCATCGAAGAGATGGATATTTCCGCTCCAGAAAATGCGCCTGCGATTTATGAAGTGCCCGTTCACTTCACAAATCAAGATGCCAGCGTCAGCGTTTTCCAAGCCTATGAGGTGACTCAGATGCTAGAAAATTGGACCATCATCCGCGATAAGACATTTGCGCGCCCGCTGCTGATGGTAGATTGGATCGAGCTTGAAGGACCTATTCACGCGGTTTGGCCGCCTGAAAGCCACAGCCGAATTCTGTTTGATTCACATTTGAAAGATAAGGATGAGAAAGCCTATGCGAGGCAAGTCCTTAACCGTTTTATGACTCGCGCTTACCGCCGCCCAGTCACCAATGATGAAGTGGATTCCAAGCTTGCGCTGTTTGAACGCATCCGCCCAGAAAAGTCATCGTTCGTAGAAGCGATCAAAGCGCCGTTAGCGGCGGTGCTTACCTCACCCCATTTCCTGTATTTGGTCGAGCCGGAAGCGCAAACAGACCAGCCACGGCCTCTCAACGCTTACGAACTCGCTTCGCGGTTATCCTATTTTTTATGGTCATCAATGCCTGATGATTCACTCCTCAAGGCAGCCTCCAGCGGTGAATTGTTGAAGCCAGAAATTCTATCCACTCATGCAAAGCGTATGCTCACCGACCCGAAAAGTGAGGCATTCGTCAAGAACTTCACTGGACAATGGCTCGGCCTCCGTAAAATCGGAACTAATCCTCCCGCAATGAATTTATATCCAGAATATGATCGCCACTTAGAGTTATCAATTGCCCGCGAGACTGAAGGCTTCTTTTCCGAAATTCTCACGAATAACTTGGATGCCCGTAGCTTGATCAAAAGTGATTTCGCGACGATCAACGAGCGGCTTGGCCGGTTTTATGGCATCTCTGGAGTGAAAGGTGATGAAATCCGCAAGGTCCCGATTCCTGCAGGAATCCAGCGCGGCGGGCTTGTCACTCAGGCGTCCATTCATAGCCTCACTTCCAATGGCACGCGAACCTCGCCGGTGGTCCGAGGTGTGTGGGTTCTTAAAACTCTGCTTGGGTCTGACCCTGGACTGCCCGTTGCAAACGTCGGGGAAATCGCAAACTCTGTTCCCGGCATCGATAAGGCGACCGTGCGCCAGCGGCTTGCCATTCACCGCGAGAATCCCTCATGCGCCCGCTGCCATGATAAAATTGACCCACTTGGTCTTGCTCTTGAAAATTACAACGCCGCTGGTCAATGGCGCGACCGCGAAGGCCACGGCTTCGGCGGTAGGATTGAAAATGATGATCCCATCATCGATGCCAGTGCAAAAATGCCCGATGGCACCGAAATCGTCGGTGTGGCTGGGCTACAAAAAGAGCTGCTGCGGCATGAAGATTTATTTCTCAATTCGCTTGCGAGCCAAATCGCCACGTATGCCCTAGGCCGCGAACTTGGGTTCTCGGACCGCCCAGAAATCCGCCAAACTGTGGAAATCATGAAAGAACATGACTACTCACTCCGCTCTTTAATCCTCGCAATTGCACTCTCGGACCTCTTCCGCACGAAATAATATGAATCCACTCTTCCACCAACCACTCGCCCGCCGGACTGTATTGCGCGGCCTCGGCGCCACCATCGCGCTGCCGTTTTTGGAAGCCATGATGCCACGCGCATACGCCGCACCATCTACCTTTAAGCCGCTCCGCACGTCTGGCACCAAGCCCACACCACGCGCGATTTTTTGTTACGTGTCCAATGGCGTGAATGGCATGGAGTGGGTGCCCACGGCGCAGGGTAAAGACTACTCCCTCTCGCCCACGCTCGAAGCACTCAAGCAACACCGCAATGATTTCTCCGTGCTGAGCGGTCTTGGCCACCCGAATGCCACTGGCGGCCACTCCGGCGCGGACACTTGGCTGACTGGCGCTAACCTCAGAGCCATACCCGGTAAGGACTACACGAATACCGTTTCCATCGATCAAGTCATCGCCGAAAAAATCGGTGCGAATACCCGTTTCCCCTCCTTGGAAATCGGTGATCTCTCAGGCACGGGCGGTGCGCTTCACAGCCACACTCTCGCCTTTGATCGCAATGGCACCCCGCTGCCCACCGAAAATAATCCGCAATATTTATTTAATCGTCTCTTCATCCCAGACGATGCCAGCTCGCGTGAGG
>JAYULG010000253.1:0-3164 GCA_043763755.1 Akkermansiaceae bacterium
GCGTGAATCTCGCTGATGAGGGCGAGTTGATCTTGTCCCGATAATGGCCATGGCTGGCCACCTGCCACCATCTCCCGGATGCCGGGCATGGCGTCCCAACGCGCCTCTTCCATCACCCAGGCGGGGCAGATACCGCGTTCTATCATCAAACGGAATGCCTCGCTGCGGCACACGCGACACATTGAATGTTCATAGACAAACATAGGCATCAGCGGTTCCGTGAGATCCGGGTTGTCCCTGAAGATGCGTATTGGCGCAACGAAAATGCCATGGGGATCGCTGCTGTCATCTTCTCGGCATAGCTCCCTCAAGAGTTCCAGCAGTAACCGCGAATCGCCGTATCTCGCGCTCCGGTGAAGCAAGACAAAAGCTCCCTCCTTGTCTCCTCGCGCCAAGGCAGAAAAGGCTGCGTCTCTAACCTCAGGCTGACCGTGGTAGCGGAACACCTCGAGAGCTTCATTTCTCACATTTTCATCATCGTGAGTGACAAGCGCAAGTAGGGATGGGTCAAATTCCGGAAGGCCGGTTTTGGGCATGCAGAACAACGCTCGCCACAAGACCTGCGGGTTGTTTGATTCATATAGCACACGCTGGATTCCCAGCCGTTCTCTAGGCGTGGCATGCTCCCAAAAATTCACGATGGAACATCGATCCAATGCCTTGCCGTGGATGTAATCCATCACGTCATCCAAGGTTGCCGGAGGAGCGGGCTGATAGTCCTTCATTTCTTCTTCCTCTGCCTTATCGTTTCGCACGATGCGCAGTTGATTGCGGCGGTGGACTCTTACGAAACGCAGGATGGCGCGGTTGCGGGCGGTCTCCGGGGCAAGCAGCCGGATTGCGGCCCCTTCCCCGTGCAGGCGGTCATAATATTTCACCGCGTCTGATGTGCTCCAGACCCAAGTATCGCGAGCATCAAGGAGTTCCCTGCCAAATGCTTCGGCGACCGCCAGCATTCCTCCCTCGCCGTCGGATACGAGGCGTTTTTTCCAGCGCTGCTTCCATCCGCTGTGAATCTCATTCCACTCCGGCGGCGGGGGGATGTATCCAGCGGCTACCAATTCCTCCTCGATCCGCTTCCATTGATAGGCATTCCATCGGGGAAAACTTCTTTCGCTATCAATCGGCGCATTCAGCACTTCGTCAGCAACTCCCGCCATGATACACAGCTTGGCAAGGCTCCAGCCTTGGATATCTGTGTGGTGGGAAACGGGACAAGTTCGCGGAGGAAAATAATCGAATCTGGACTCTCGATAGCGGCAGTGGATTGCCGCGTCCAGAATCAGATCTTTGAAGGGCTCGACTCCAAACTTTTGCGCATGGATCAGCGCACGGCCGTGTCCCGTGGTCAGCGCACGGTCGAACGCCTCCCGATCTAGTGGATACTCGGGCGGACGGATTTCGAGCGGTTCGGGGAACTGGAATGTGTCGGGATCGAACATGGTTTACAGTTGGCCCAGGCCTTTCAATGTTTCCAAAATCCCCTCGATCTGCTCGGTGCGCTTTTTGTTCTTGCGGCCGAAGAGGCCCGACAGGGCCTCGGCACCATAAGGAGCGGCGACATTCCTGTCGCCGGTTGTGATGAGCTTGCGGAGGATGGCGACTTGGTCCGGCAGGCGGTCGGGCCACTGGAAAGACGAAGACGGATTGTCGATTGATGATTGTTGATTTTGGATTTTTGATGGGGAAGAGGTTTCTATTCCTGCCAGGTCGCCCTGTAGCGGCGGTCTGTGACCGTCGCTGTTAGCGGCGCTGGCTTTTGTTGGATTCTGATACTCCGGGCGCAACCAGCGGATGAGGCCGTGCTTTTCCTCGGCGGCACGTTCGTGGTTGAGGGCGACGAGGCGGGTGAGGAGTTTGTCTTTTAAGGAGCCACGACACTCTTGTCGTGGAGCGAATGGAACGCCATTGGGAAGAGCTTCGCGCTTTTCAATGGCTGCGCATTCGCTTGCACCACAGGAGTGTGGTGCCTCCATATTCGCGACAGGAATGTCGCGACTCCTTAGATCCCTCCACCCATACGCTTCTAACACGGCGGCATCCAGCTCGTTGTGGATCTGGCGGAGGACGGTGACGAGGCCTTGGTCGTGGATTTGCTTTTCCTTGGCGGTGAGTGGCTCGCCGCTGCGGAGCTTTTCGAGCACGTTGTAAATGCCGGTGAGCGTGAGGCCGGGATATTGCTCCTGCTGCCGCTTGCGGTGCGAATCGAGACGCTCGCCGAGGGAGCGGATGCGCTGCTTGAGCGAGCCTTCTTCAAGCGCGGGGAATGGGAAAGTATCGAAGCAGCGGGAGTTATTGTAACGGGGATCGTTGCCCATGCCCATACGTCCGCCAAGTTCCAGAGCCCAAACAGTGTGAATTGTTGAGGCTAAAATCGCGAGGACATATGCATCATCGCACGCAATACAAACAACTTCACTTTCAGCAACCACGGGCAGATCAAGGAAGAGAAAAATCCGGTGTTTTGCTGTTCGAGGAGTACAAAGCATCCTCTTCAAGCCGACAAGTGCTGGCCTGAAAGTAGCTCTAGGCTCACCGTAAATCCACCAATTGAGGCGGTAGTTGTCCCTTCGGTTCTGATCTCGCTCAGGTTTGACGTGGCCGAACAGATGTTGGTAGATTTCGGGTGATTGGGTTCTGAGTTGAGATTCGCTTAAGCCGAACGCGTCGATTGCGAATAACTCTTTGTCGTCCTGCACTAAGCCGCGTGAACCAACGTAACGAAAAATCAGCATTGGAGAGTCCGACTCTTGTGGACGCAACTCGTCAGCCATTTTCTGATCGAGCAAAAAGCCTTTGCCATGAAGTTTGACGCCCATAGCGCTCAACTTCCGGTTTGATTCGAGTGCATTTACTGTTGTGGTATCCGCGCCGATTTGAAAATTGGCGGCAAGAGTGCCGCCACTCCTTAACAGAGTCACTTCGTTCTCGCCATCTTCGCGGGCTTGCTCGGTGATCACTTTTTCGAGGATGCCTTCGGCTTTGCCGGGGGCGGCGACTGTCATGGCGATGCGAACGGCAGCTCCGTCGGCGGAATCGACCCACGGGTGGTCGGCGATGGCGTAGGCGAGATGGAACGGCTTTTTAGTGTCTGCTAGAAAAGACTCGATGACGCGGCGGTTAAAGGTCTGGTGGATAGAGTTGGTGGTGATGAAGCCGAATTG
>JAYULG010000254.1:0-11294 GCA_043763755.1 Akkermansiaceae bacterium
GGCACCATCCTCGGGACCACCAATAAAGGCCACTTTGCCGCAAAAATCGGCGCAGGTGACGTTGCCGAGGTGCCGCCCGAAATCGTCGCCAAGGCAAAACGCACGATGGATCAGCTCGGGATTAGCGCGCTCATTGTCGTAGGAGGTGATGGCTCACTCACCACCGGTCTGCAATTGTTCCGCGAGGGCTGGCCCATCATCGGCGTGCCAAAGACCATCGATAATGATCTCAGCGCCACGGCCATGACATTTGGTTTCGATAGCGCCGTTTCTACAGTGGTGGATGCGCTGGACCGTCTGCACACCACGGCAGAAAGCCACAAGCGCATCATGGTGCTGGAAGTAATGGGGCGCCACGCGGGCTGGATCGCCCTGTGGGGTGGCATCGCTGGTGGAGCGAGCGTGATTTTGCTGCCAGAAATCCCATTTGATTTCAAAATAGTGTCTGACTTCATCAAGCGGCGTGATGCGCAAGGCCAGCACAGCACGCTGGTGGTGGTGGCGGAAGGTGCCTCATTGCCGGACGGTGCGCTGGTCACTCTTGATGCGAATGCAGGCGGCGAGGTCCGCCTCGGTGGCATTGGTGAGCAAGTCGCCCAGCATTTACAAGCGCTCACTGGCAAGGAGACGCGCTCATGCACTCTCGGTCACCTCCAGCGCGGTGGCGCACCCACAGCATTGGACCGTATCCTTGGCATGCGTTTCGGTGTGATGGCTGCCAAGCTCGCCGCAGAAGGCGCATTTGGCCGGATGGTCAGTTACGAGGCATACCATGTGGACTCTGTACTTATCGAGGATGCGGTGAATAAACTCCGCCTCGTGGAGCCGAGCAGTGAATTAGTAGGAGCTGCTAAGGCTGTGGGAATTTGCCTCGGCGATTGAGCAAATTTTCAGTTTTCAGTTTGCAGATACCAAGCCTAGCCTCCGCCGAGATTGTTCACCCCACATCACTATGTCATCGGATCCACTTCTTCAGCTTCTCCGCCGCAAAGCCCGTTTCACCCATCAAGAACTCGCAGATCTCTTGGGCGCGGATAGAGATGCCATCGCCGTGCAAGTGGCCGCATGGGAGAAAGATGGCACCATCCTCGGCTACCACGCAGTCGTGAATCCCGAGACCATAGGTGATACCTCAGTCTCCGCCTTCATCGAGGTGAAAGTCACCCCAGAGCGCGGCGGCGGATTTGATCGGCTTGCCATGCGCGTCGCCCGCTTCGATCAAGTCGTATCCTGCTACCTCGCCAGTGGCGGTTATGATTTGATGGTCGTCGTAGAAGGGGATGATCTCCGCGATGTGGCACGCTTTGTTTCAGAAAAACTTAGCTCCTTGGAGGGTGTGATTTCCACCGCCACCCATTTCCGTCTTAAGACTTATAAAGAAAATGGCTTCCTTTTTGAGCGCGAGGCCACCACGGAGCGCCTAGCCGTCAGCCCGTGAATGCTTGTTGGTGTCGGAAACTTCCATGTCCTGTGGTCTTGGCAGGATCTGCTAGAATCCCGCTGAGGAGCTGCGCCATTTCTGTCGCAGCAAGCTTACACTGCCATGAAGCGACAAGAATGTCCCTAGTCCTTAGAACTTTCTCGCCTCAGTCTTCATTTGGTATTTGCGGCGGACATTCTTTCCGCCGACTCAGTTCTGAATCGCCTGAAAAAATATCGCGCAAAAACAAGCGATGAAATATCGATGCCCCACTTCTCAAGACACCCTTTAAGTAAACCACACCTCAAAAAGGCAGCGAGGTAATAAACACCGACGTGCACGTCAAGAAGCGCTTGGTAGGGCGCTTACGTTTTCCGATAGAAGATATCTTCCGCAATTTCACTGATTCATCAAATTCGATTAGCTAGGAGCATAGCAAGAGGCCCATCTTTTGAAGCTTCAATGGACCAGCTTGACTTAGCCTCTGGAGTGAGCAAGCCATACAACTTACTGTAAAGGTATAGTTTGACGTTGACAGCAACGCCATCGGCTGGCGTATGAAATGGTTTTGCAGGTGTATGGGTTGGTTATGGTTTGATGGATGGCGGATAGTTGGTATTCATTGGCATCCCATTCACACAGCGGACAGATTCCGCTGCTTCGTATTGGACGAGTTGAGGTAAGAAGGTTTGCGCTGGGCAGCAGTTTTCGGAAGTTTAATTCTCGCGCTTGCGGCCACGGAAATAGTCTTCTGCTGTCATGCGGCGGCTGCCCTCAGGTTGCACCGATGCGATTTGTAAGGCTTGCGCGCCGCAGCCGATCCATATTTTTCCATCGGCATTTTGGGTGATTTCTCCGGGAGTGAGTGGCTGGTCAATCACTTGGGTGGGTGGAAAAATTTTGAGGCGTTTTTCGTGCTGGCCTTCCAGCACCATTGTATAAGTCCCGGGCCATGGATCGTAGGCACGGATGCGGCGCTCAAGGGCAGATGCATCTTGAGTGAAATCCAAGTGTCCATCTTGGCGCTCTAGCTTTGAGATATAGCTTGAAAGTGCGGGATCTTGTGGCGTGCGAGTGGCGTAGCCAGTTGTGAGATTATCAATAACTTCTTGTAGCACCTGCGGTGCAAGTATGCCTAGGCGATCATGTAGAGTGCCACCTGTTTCATTAGCATTTATGGCGATGGTTTTGATTGAAATGATATCTCCTGCATCTAACTCTTTCACCACGTACATGGCGGTGATGCCTGTTTCAGTATCTCCTGAATCGATGGCTGCTTGGATGCAGGCGGCACCACGGTATTTTGGGAGGATAGAGGCATGTAGATTGATGATGGCCTTGCTCGCGAGGGTAAGTATATTTTGGCGGAGAATCTGCCCATAGGCCATTACCACGATGAGCTCTGGCTGCAGTGCTTGGAGAGCGGCAATGGCATCTCCGATCACCAGTGGCTGGAAGACGGGTATGCATGCCTCCAGCGCTACTAGCTTGATGGCGGGAGGAGTCATGACTTGATGCCTGCCGATTGGTTTGTCTGGCTGAGTGACCAAGGCAAGTGGCTGCGGCCCGTGCTCTAATAAATGCCTGAATGAAGGTAGGGCGATATCCCCGGTGGCGATGAAGATTAAACGCATGGGGAAATTTTATTATGCGGTTTCCTTCGCCATCGTCGAGTAGATCGGCAGATGGGTTATGGTATGGATCATTTCTGCGAGGACCTTCACGGGTGGCTGGGTGGCATCGATGATGGTGACGTGCTGCGACGGGTAGTGATCGAGGATCGGCTTTGTTTCGAGTTCGTAGGTGGCGATGCGTTGATCGATGACGCGATCGCTCGCATCATCCATCCGGTTTTCTTTGAGGGCACGTTTGCGCATGCGGCGTGCTAGTTCATCACGGTTTGGGCATGATAGGTGAAACACTTGATGCACCTCAATATGGCGACCAATGATTTCCGCCTGCCGCACGTTGCGAGGGATGCCATCTAGCACGAGGAAATCGATATCAGGTTTATACAAATGCGTAGCGCTGAGGTTATCGAGTTGGGCTTTCCAGAGCTGGATGGTGAGCTCATCTGGGACGAGTTCACCGCGGCTGGAATAGGCGACGAATTGTTGGCCAAGTGCAGTGCGGGTATCGAGCGATCGAAACACATCGCCACAGGCACAATGGAAAAACCGAGGCACAGATCCAAGGATGCGGCCTTGTGTTCCTTTGCCAGAACCGGGCGCACCGAGGATGATGAATGCAGGTCTTTTTTGGATCATTGAGTGAGTAGCGAAGTTTTAATAAAAAAGGCGCGGGCGGTGCGTAGATGGTGGAGCGAGCACGGAGGGTCAACCCGCATCTTGCGTGGCAGCCCAATAAACTAATATCGGGATGAGGAGTGCCACCTTCGCGAGGACGCGCAGCGCATTCATCGAGAAGCGGAGCCGCATCCGATTTAGGATTTGCAACAGTGCTGCGCCTGTGAGAATAGCATAGTAAAATGGGCGTGTCGCCATCTGATGGTCTGTAGCTGCGTAGTATAGCGAGGCGATACCTAGTAGAGCAAGCGGCACGGTGAGCATGAGTTCCGCAGAAGCATGGGTTTCGATATCATTGGTTTGGTTCGCATGTTCCCATAAACTTGTAGCCGATATACTTAATATACAAAGCATGGCAAAGCATAGGAATTCACGGGAACCGATCATGTTAAGAATGCCTAACTCTGGGAGATAGACATGTGCCATCATGGCTGTGCCGAAGGCGAAGGCGATTCCCGCTAGAATATTCTTCGTATGGGGCAAGTCTGCTGGTTCTTGGGCGGAGAGCATGGAGAGGCCAAAATATCCGGCGACGATTACGCCACCCATGAAGAGGTAAGTGTAGATTGAAAACGACATATAAGCCACCACGAGCACGAGGGTGGTGACCAGTGCGATAATTACACCGGTGATGAAAATTTTGCGATGGCGTTGGTGGAAATTATGGCAGGCTCCAAGTTTGCCGCTGGCGGTGCCGATCATAGAAACATCCAACAGGCGATCCACCACACTGATGCCCCACACTGCGAGACCCAGGGTGAGATAGGCCTCCCATGGGTGGTAATCCACGCGCCAAGTCCTCCCAAATACATAGAGCCAAGCAACCGCCACAAGCGGGGCATCTAAGCTCAACAAGTTCGGGAAGAGCCATAATGGCTTACGTTGCTCAATGGGCACGACCCACGCAACATCCGTGAGCATGCGGGGGATGGCAAGCGTATTGCTGGCTGGAAGGGGAAGGTTGCTTGGGTAATGTTGGAGGAAGAATGTTTTCACCTCCAAGCCGCCAAGAGCGCCAAGAGCGCCAAGGGAATTTGGAAATGGCTTTGGTGACACTCACACTCATCATCCTCCATTTGACTTCGCCTTTCTTAAACTTGGCGTCTTGGCACCTTGGCGGTTCAACTTTGTATTTTCCGAGCCAGTTTAATCATAACACCGCCTCAAATGTAAGGATGGATACAGCGGCGGAAACGGCTAGGCCATGATGGCGTGGGCCACTTCTGCGGCGGCATTTTCTCCCGCTAGGTGACTGACGAGTGCGAGGCCGAAGTCGAGCGCAGTGCCTGCGCCGCGCGCGGTGATGAGATTACCACTCACTACGACGCGTGAGCCATCTGCCGCTGGTAGCTCATCGAAGGTGGAAGTGTGAGCGGTAAATTTGTGCCCTGCGAGGATGCCTGCATCTTGCAAGAGCAGGGGTGCGGCGCAGATTGCTGCGATGGTCAGGCCGTTTTCATGAAACCTTATGGCTAGCTCAGCACAGCGGGGATCTCGCCGCATTTCCTGCACCGCAGGGCCGCCGGGGAGCAAGAGGAGATCGAAGTCTTCCACGGTCAAATCATTGAGAAATGCATCTGCTTCTATTCGGATACCCGAGCGCCCGATCACCCATTTTTCTCCCAGAGCGGCGGTGGTGACTTCTACTCCCGCACGGCGTAGAAGATCGATGGGTGTGACGGCTTCGATTTCCTCAAAGCCATTCACTAGTAAACAAAGCACTCGTTTTTTCATACCCTAGTTTATCTAACAAATCCCGACGGCGCGGCGGATCCGCGATAACACTTTACTAGCTTCCTCACGAGCGCGTAAGGCACCGGCTGTGAGGACTTCATCAACGTAGCCAGGCTCTGCGAGGATCTCGGCCCGCTTGGTGCGCATTGCCGCAAAGTAGTCCCAGTAGGCATCTGCGAGGCGTTTCTTGAAATCGCCGTAGCCGCAGCCGCCGTTTTGGTGATCAGCGATCATGGTGGCGTAGTCTGCCTGATTGGCGAAAAGTTTATAGAGTGCGAGGATCGTTGAGCCTTCGGTCGGCTTGGGTGCCTCCACGGCCGCAGAGTCTGTGGTGATCTTCATGACGAGTTTCTTCAACTGCTTCTCATCACCGAAGATGGGTAAGGTATTGTGATAGGATTTACTCATTTTCTGCCCATCAAGGCCGATGATGGCGGCGCTTTCCTCACGGATGATGGGGTCTGGCAAGACTGCGGTGCCCTCGCCATAAGTCTCATTGAGCTTCACTGCGATATCGCGGGTGACTTCTAAGTGCTGCTTCTGGTCCTTACCGACAGGAACTTTATTCGCATCGTAGAGGAGGATGTCTGCGGCCATTAAAACTGGATAAGCAAACAGCGCGTGGTTCGGGGAAACGCCGTTGGCAATTTTGTCTTTGTAGGAATGGCACTTCGAGAGCAGGCCCATGGGGCAGACCGTGGAGAGGATCCATGCAAGTTCATTGACCTCGGGCACAGCGCTTTGGCGGAAAAAGACGGCGCGTGTGGGATCGAGTCCGCAGGCGAGGAAGTCGATGGCCAGCTCGCGCACATTCTCGCGTAAAGCGGTGGGGTTTTGTGAGGAGGTCATCGCATGATAATCTGCGATGAAATAGAACGCTTCACCTTCGTTTTGAAGGCGCACGGCAGGTTCCATCGCGCCGAAAAAATTGCCAACGTGAAGTTTTCCGCTGGGTTGGAGGCCGGTGAGAATACGCATAGTGCGAGTGTGGATTTCTAGTAGTAAGGAGGTCAAGGGCTAGGATGAATGCATGGGCAAGCTGGCTCGGGCGGCATGGCGGTGAAAAATCCTTTTCTCTGGAGAATTGCCATGATCGCAGTTTCCGACATGAAATTTCTGGACCGGCGATTTAGAGAATTTCTTTGACGAATTCATCTCGGCGGAAAATCCGGAATTGTTCTGGCTCTTCGCCCGTGCCGATGAAACGAGTGGGAATCTTCAGTTCGTCTTGGATGGTAATGGCAATGCCACCTTTGCCGGAGCCATCGAGCTTTGTGACGATGAGACCATCCAGCGGGCTGGCTTTGTGAAATTCCTTGGCTTGTTGGAGCGCATTCGAACCCGTGGTGGCATCCACGACGAGAAGTGTGAGATGGGGTGCCGTCTCATCTTGCTTGGCGAGTGTACGGCGGATTTTCCCAAGCTCTTCCATTAGATTGTGCCGCGTATGAATGCGTCCAGCCGTATCGCAAATGAGGAATTGGGTGCCATCGGCGAGTGCTTTTTGATGGGCGTGAAAGCAAACGGAAGAAGGGTCTGCATTGGTGTTTCCCTTCACGACATGGATTTGTAGCCGCTCTCCCCAGCGCTGGAGCTGCTCGACGGCGGCGGCGCGGAAGGTATCTGCTGCGGCGAGAATCACCGAGTGACGGCGCTTCGTGAGCCATAGTGCGAGCTTAGCAGAAGAAGTGGTTTTCCCCGTGCCATTGACACCTACTACGAGAATCACAAATGGCTTTCCGTTCGAGCGCGGGGTGGGTGCAAGGAAATCTGCATCAAGTTTTTCCGCAAGCTGGCGGCGGGTGGTTTCGATCACTTCATCCGCAGACACCTCACGGCCAAGACTTCGGAGTTCTTCAATGATGGAGGTGGTGAGGCGGATGCCGATATCCGAGCTGATGAGATTTGCCTCAAGCTCATCCCAATCGATCTCAGCGCGATTTGCGATTTTGTTAAAGAGTGATTTGAAAAATCCAGCCATGCTGCGGGAGACTAAGAGAGTCCAGAGTCACCAGACAAGAGCGATCAAGGAAACATGGGTGATGGTATTTCTTCTTCTTGTTTCTGGACTCTGGATTCTCAAGTCTGCCCCGTGCCTTCCATCCGCGTCCTACCTGATATTCTCGCTAGCCAAGTGGCGGCAGGAGAGGTGGTGGAGCGCCCAGCCTCGGTGGTGAAGGAGCTGGTGGAAAATAGCATCGATGCCGGAGCGCGTGAGGTGAGAGTGGACATGGATCAAGGCGGTGTCGCATTGATCAGGGTGAGCGACGATGGCTGCGGAATGTCCCGCGAGGATGCACTGCTATCGCTGGAACGCCATGCCACGAGCAAACTCCGCACTTCGGGAGATCTCGCGGCGATTCGCACCCTCGGCTTCCGTGGCGAGGCAGTGCCTAGCATCGCAAGTGTCTCGCGCTTCCGGATGGTCACCCGCGAGGGAAATGCTTTAGCCGGCACAGAAATAACGGTGGAGGGTGGAAAAATTCGCGATGTGCGAGATGCGGGTTGCGCACCCGGGACGGTGATCGAAGCGAGGGCTTTGTTTTTCAATATGCCTGCCCGGCGGAAGTTTTTACGGGCCGAGACTACGGAGTCTGCGCACGTCGAGCATCAATTACGGCTGCACGCACTGGCTGCTCCCTGGGTGCGCTTCCGCTTACGCAGAGATGATCGGGAGATCTTCGATTTTCCGCCTGCTGCCAAGGCCGTGGACCGAGTCAGGCAGATGATAGGAAACGATCTTTCGCGAGAATTGGTAGCCTTACCGCTCACAAAAGGCCGGGGAATCTCCGTGGAGGGTTACGTTCTACCAGCGAGCCATGCGCGGAAAGGGAGGCGGCACCAATACATGTTTTTAAACGGGCGGCCCGTGGAAGACGCGGTGATTTCTCGGGCACTTGCAGAGGGATTTCGCGGTGCGCTGGCAGATGGCATGTATCCAGCCGCATGGCTGTGGCTTGATATGGAACCCACGCTGGTGGATGTGAACGTGCATCCAGCCAAGCGGGAAGTGAGATTCCATCGCCCGCTGGATGTGCGGGAAGCAATTGTGGAAGCGGTCACGAGTGGGATGCGGCCCGTGGCAATGGTAGTAGCGCCAAGCGTTTCTTTACCTAAGAAGGAAGAGTTTGTTGAAAAGGTAGTTAGCGAAATTGAGATACCCCCGCCGATCATATTGGCGAGTAAGCTTCCTCAACCGTTTTTACCGGATTTGGTGAAACCTCAAGTAGCCTTGGAATGTAATGAAGGCACACCTGCGGGAGCGGCAAATGGGCCAGAATTCCGCGTCGTGGGGCTTTTGCACCATCGCTATGTCTTATTAGAGAGTGAAGATGGCTTGGTATTGTTCGATCCAAGGGCTGCGAAAGAGCGCATTCTTTATGAGAAGTTACTGGCACAGCATGAGGCTGGGCTTGAAACACAAGGGCTGCTTGTGCCCGTTTTGTTAGAATTGGAACCGCGCGATCTCGATTTAGCACTGCGTGAAAGAATGGCATTGCAAGAGGCTGGCATCGAAATCGAAGCATTCGGCGGCAATACCTTACAAATCCGCAGCTTACCCGCTTGCATGATGGTAGATGATCCTCGCTCGTTCTTGGGAGCGCTGATGGATGAACTGTTACACGCGGCGACTCCCGGGTCGCGATTCGCTTTTGAGCGGCTCGCAAAAGTCCTCGCAAGAAGAGCTACGGCTTCTTTGGCTCCGAAATTGGGCGAGGTGGCACCGTTGCTGAAGGAGCTATTTGATTGTCATTTACCCTATTGTGCCGCAGACGGCCGCCCGACTCTGAGCGAATTGAGTTTGAAAGAGATTGATCGCCGCTTCGGAGCGAGTGGGAACTAACGGTGTTTTTGATCCGCCTTGGAGCCAAAGCACGAACTCTAATTGGCTAAGATAAAAAACCTCTAATTTGCCAAGTCCCTTACGTGATTGCGTCTTTCAAATTCTTTGAGAGAAGCTCAAGAATTTGCTAAGATTTCCCGGTCGGCTGACAATCAATTTCTTAAATTTCGAGCGGTTTGATGCTTTTTTCATGTAAACATACCTTAATTATCATCCTTGCCGAATGATAAAACCCTTGCAGCATATAGGATTTTTCGAAGGACATCTAAAACTATTTTTCGTTCAAAAATAAATCAGAATATTCTTGTTAAGTTCCATTAGAATTCTAGAGTCGCCCCATGGTTAATGCTGTTTGAGTTTCAACCATCGCACAACGAAATGAAATTGGGATCGTTTACTGCCGGACTTTTAATTCTCACTCATAGTGGAGTGGGAGCAATGAGTCGGCTAGAGGCTCGCCTTGCAGGAACCCATCAACAGCTTCTGGAGAACCGCCGCGAAGTGCTCGGATCCTTCAGCGATCCTTTTGGAGTACCGCAGGTAGCGCGGCGGGTGATCGAGACACCCGTGGAATCATTCCGGAGTGCTTCGCCGTGGAAGAGAAACATCATCTCCACGGTCTTCTGGGTGGGCGAGCTACCTACGGAAAACAATCCAACTCCCAACGTGATGAGCGCGTGGGACCAAAATTGGACGGCAAATTTCGGCGGCTACGATAATCCCGATGACCGCATTGGTTATTTGCCCGCAGGTTTCGTCCCTGCGCTCAATCCGTTTTACGTGGCTCTTCCATACAATGATGTAGCGAAGGGCGGGGTACATCAGCCAGAGGCCTCGGAGGTCATCCCTTGGTTCTGGGAAAGTTATCGCGGTGATGGAATCTCAGTCTGCAAAGGCAGATGGGTGGCAATTCATCACAATGGCAAGGTCTGCTTTGCCCAGTGGGAAGACGTCGGTCCGTTTGAAGTGAATCATTGGCAATATGTTTTTGGCAAAGAATCGCCACGCCCGAATCGAAACAAAGCCGCTGGTATCGATCTCAGTCCAGCGGTGAGAGATTTTCTCAAGCTCAGCAGTGGGGCAAGTGTCGAATGGCGCTTCGCCACCGAGCATGAAGTTCCTTCTGGGCCGTGGAAAAATTGGTCACCGGACCTTTCACTCCCCGAATTTTAGCAATCACTCCTAGACACCTGCTGTTCAACACCTAACTCCGATTCACCCGACCTTCATTTAAGTCACTTGTATCACACACATCCTTTCTGAGAAGCGTCTGGCAACAATCGTTTTTCAGGCGGCCCGGTTCGGGATTCTGTCCCGAATGGCCATGGAGCGGCGAGCATTGCTCACTACCTCATGTCCTTTATCCGGATCGGGCCGTTCTCCTCTCCGTGGTCGTCCCACCACAGAGATTCAAGAGAAGGTATGTTTTAAGAATTCTCACCCTTACAACCAGCCATGAAAACAAAACGAAATGCGGTCCTCGCGGCTGCCTTGATCGCCATTGCCCTTGTTAAAGCACCCTGCGCATCGGCACAGGCTACGACCAACCCCACCACGCCATTTGGAACGATTTCAGCTTTTCCAACCTTCGTGCAACCCGGGGCGAAGCCGACAGTCACTTGGACTATTAACTACCCTTCAATCGTCACAGATTACGTCACGGTATCGCCTCCAGGCACCATTGTTCCTAAACAAAGACTCATTTGTGATGTGCGTGTCCTCGGAGCTGGTGTCACCTCTCGGAATCAAGATGGCACGATCTCTTACTACAGGACGCAGGGGAAAATTCGCCTCAACGGCTCATCAACATGGCTCACCGCTTTTGATGGGAAGCAAACAGACTCGATTGTGCAACAACAGGGAATTATTAGGACCTACACTGTCAATGCCAACCAGCCCATCAATTTTTCAGCCCGATATTACAATCATAACAACAGTAGCTGGTTTACGGAATTCTTCTCAACAACAGGTAATAACATTCGTGCGTTGG
>JAYULG010000255.1:0-3156 GCA_043763755.1 Akkermansiaceae bacterium
CGTAATGCTTGGAAATCCATGAGCGCGAGAAATCGAGAATCCATAATTCGTGCGCTGATATCCTGCTCGGTGAGGTCAAAGCGGGCGAGATCGTCCAAGGGGAGATAGAGCCGTGCGCCGTTCGAGAAATCCTCGTGAACGTCACGCAGGATATTAGTGAGCTGCAAGGCATGACCGAGCGCAACGGCATAGCGGGAAGAGTCTGGATTCTGGCAATCGAAGAGGCGGATGGATACGAGACCCACTGCACATGCGATTTTCCAGATGTAAGCCGAAAGATCTTCCCATTTTTGAAAACGCTGGGGCTGAAGGTCCATCTGGCAGCCCTCGATGATGGCGACTAACAATTCATTGGGTATATCTCGGCGGTCTCGAAGATTGATCAGCTCGGTTTGGAATTCATCGGGCGAGGGAAATCCTGATAGCACGCCATTTTTCCAAGACTCTAGCTGAGTTTGGCGCTCATCTAGAGGCAGCGTTGGATCATCCGCAAGATCATCAATGGTGCGACAGAACGCATAGAAGATGGACATGTCCTGCCTCTGGCCACGCGGCAAGATATTGAATGCGAATGCGAGATTCGAGTCAGCCCGGCGGGTGATTTCCGAGGCGGCAGACACGTTCTCAGCGGATGAATCCCCAATGCTCAGTCGTAAATGGCCACAAGGCAAATAGCGCTGGGCCGACGAGATTGAACTCTTTTACTGGCCCCCAATAGCGTGAGTCTAAGGAGTTTCCGGAATTGTCACCAAGGGCAGCATACTCGCGCATACCTACGGGTCCGCTATCAGCCAGATGCAGCTTTGAGCTGGCGTTGAAAATGTATTGGGGCAAGCGCCTGCCGTTGTGCGCACCCTCGGCCGGACTGGCAAAGCTGTAGCCATTTGCATTGATGGAGTAGGGTCCTTTACCCTGAATGACGCGCTGGATGCCTGGTTCCTGCGCGATTTTCCCATCTACCAGCAAGTTTGGCTGCTGGATAGAAAGCGTATCACCGGGGACACCACAGAGACGCTTGATGTAGTGGGAGCCAGCTCCTTGCTCACCGCTGCGTTTTTGAATTCCTTCAATGCCGATGGTGTCAAACACGAAAACTTCACCGCGTTTTGGTTTGCGGAAGTGATAGGAAAATTTATCGACGAGCACAAGGTCCCCCGAGTCAACCGTGCCTTCGCAGAGAACGGTGCCCTTGGGCAAGACTCCGCCGTTGCGAGCGGCAGTTTGCAACGCAGCACCTAAGCCGATTTGCAGCGAAGGATTGAATGGAGCGGGCAAGCGGAGCGGCGGTGAGTCTAGGAAATGGAACTCTGCGCGGCTGAAAAAGTGCAGAAACTGCGTGTCACGCACGTCAGGCTGTCCTCCGCGAGTGATTGAGATTTTCCGATCCCGATCATTCACCACATGCACGTAGGTGCGGCCACGTAAGACTTTTTCAATCATCCGCTGCGGGAAACTTGGCCACTCGGCCACTGGAGTAGGAGTGGCTATAATGCCATTCAACGTTGGCTGCATGGACCCAGTGGGGATGCGAAACGGCTGCAAATAATAAGCCCGCAGACCTAGAGCGATGACGATGGCCACAAACATCACCTCCACATTTTCCTCAAGCCAGCCGAGGGGCTTCTCATAAGGCAGTGCGCTGTCACACGCTGCGCGGAGTTGCTTAGACGCTTCATTCACCCGGGGAAGCTCACGTGTTTTGACGGCTTCTATGAGATCGAGCCGCCGGGATTCAATATCCACAAGGCGCTCAGGTTTTAGAACGTCCCTTTTGTAATTGATAAATTTCTGCGCCCCTTTGATCAAAAACTGCGCTTCCTTTTTCCACTTAGGGGTGAACATGGAAGGATTCTTGGAGAAGATGTAGCGGACTGCAAGGCTGGAAAGCGCGGATGAATTGAGATGATTTGATTGCAGAGAATGCTGAACCACACCAGCCTCCCGCAGTGCCGCACGACCCTGTAAACTATGAATCTCGCGAGGAGGTAATGTTTTTCGATACCGATTGCGGCGGTGTCATGCACAATCTCGCCTATCTGCGGATGATTGAAACTTGCCGCACCCGCCTCGCCGCCAAGCTAGGTATGGATTTAAAATCAATGTCTGAGACCCAGCTATTCCCGGTGGTGACACGCACTCAGATCGACTACAAACGCCCAGGCAAGCTGGGAGATTGGCTCACCATTCGCGGGTGGCTTGCGGAAGTCTCGCGGGCACGTTTCTGGTGCGAATTTGAAATGATCCGCAATTCGGATGGGGCCACACTCGTCACCGCCCGCCAAGCTCTGGCGCTCGTGCAAATGCCAGAGGGGAAACCACAACGCCTGCCGGAGTATCTCATCTTGCGCAATCCCGCAGTCCCAATCGCTACTTGCTGAAACCTGCTCATTTGAAAAAGAAAAAGAAGAAGCCTCAAAAGCCGATCCAATGGCGCATTGAATTAGTAGCGCATTGGATCATAGAAAACTCCATCGCTTGGTTGCCCGGGCCATGGGTATTTCGGATCGGTGAAGGGCTTGGCGAGCTGGCGTGGCATTTCATGGGACAACGGAGAAAAATGGTGTCACGTAATTTGCGCATCGCCTTCGGAGATGAAAAAACAGCCAGCGAAATCGAGGCTATGGTGCGCGAAAACTTCCGCCGAACCGGGGCAAACATGATTTCAGCCGCCCACACCGCTCGTCTTTCACCCGAGAAACTCGTCAAAAGCATCCGTGTTGAAAACCTCCACCTAATGGAACAAGCCCACGCAGAGGGCAAAGGCGTGGTGTTACTCCTCGCCCATATGGGAAACTGGGAAGCACTCAGCCGCCTCGTCCATTTCTTCCCGAAAGGTCTCAAAATAGGCGGATTCTATCGACCGCTCAATAACCCACTTTTGGATAGAAAAATACTCGCTCGCCGCCAAGCGGATGGCAGCCGGATGTTTTCAAAAAAAGACTCATTTCACGCAGCTACTGGATTTCTAAGAGAAGGTGGCATGGTTGGCATTCTTGCAGATCAACGCGTCGGGATTCAGGGTGATCTTGTGTCATTTTTCGGTAGACTCACTCGTGCCAGTCCGCTGCCCAGCCTGCTAGCTCGGCGCGTAAAAAGTAAGGTCATCGCGCTCTCTTTGATCACGGAAGCTCCCGGAAAATGGATCATCCACCTTCA
>JAYULG010000256.1:0-3135 GCA_043763755.1 Akkermansiaceae bacterium
CCAATAGATTTTTTTGATTGTGACAATTTAGTCACATTTCAACCCTTGAGCAAAGACAGACCGAGAGGAAACCCTACGCACTCTCAAATTTTCGCCGTAGGCATGACTCGTCCCGCACAATTTCTCATTTCTATTTTACAGCTCTGCGCCGTGGGAGGCGCTCTGGTATTTCGTGCCTCCGCGCAGTCACCCCCTGAGACGAATCCTACATTCTACATCCGAGAATATCGAGTGGAAGGGGCCAAAAAACTATCGCGACTTGAAGTGGAGCGCGCCGTTTACCCGTTCCTAGGGCCAGAACGCGGCGTTGATGATGTGGAGCAAGCCCGCGCTGCGCTTGAGAAGGCGTATCACACTCAAGGTTTTCAGACCGTGGCCGTGAGCGTGCCGCAGCAAGATCCACGCCGTGGAATCATTCGGTTGCAAGTCCTCGAAAACAAGGTGGGCCGCCTGCGAGTGAGAGGGGCCAATTATTTTTTACCCAGCCAGATCAAGCGTGAAGTGCCATCTCTTGAGGAGGGGCAACTGCCAAATCTCAAACAAGTGAGCACTGAAATGGTAGGGCTAAATCGCCTCGCAGACCGCCGCGTCACGCCATCCCTCCTCTCCGGTGCGGAACCAGGCACCGTGGACATCGATCTCACCGTGGAAGACGCACTTCCACTCCACGGCTCCCTCGAACTGAACAACCGCTACAGCACAGGCACCACCGAACTCAGGCTCAACGGTGGCCTCACTTACGCGAACTTTTTCCAAAAAGGCCACACGGGAGGCATCAGTTTCCAAATCGCTCCCGAGAAACTCGCCGACGCCCAAGTCTATTCTGCCTTCTATCTCGCGCGGATTAGTAATGGCACCAGCTTGATGCTCAGCGGCACCAAGCAGGATAGCGATATTTCTACCCTCGGCGGTGCTTCTGTGGGTGGACGCGGCACGGTTCTCGGTCTCCGCGCGATGTATGATTTACCCACCACTGCGAAGTTCTATCAAAACTTCAGTATCGGCATCGACTACAAAAGCTTCGAGGAAGACATCGTGCTCGGACCAGACACCATTTCCTCACCCATCGAGTATTACCCGCTGAGCGCAAATTACGGTGCCACTTGGCTGGCCGAAAAGGCGTTTACCGAAATGAATCACTCGCTCACCATCGGCCTTCGGGGAATCGGCAGCGGAGTGGGAGATTACTCAAGAAAGCGCTTCAACTCCGATGGAAATTTCATCTACCTGCGCAGCGATGTCGCCCACACTCGCGATCTCAAAGGCGGCGCCCAGCTCTTCGGAAAACTGCAAGGCCAGATTTCCAACCGCCCGCTCATCAACAATGATCAATTTGCCGGCGGTGGCCTTGGTTCGGCCCGCGGTTACCTCGAAGCAACGTCTCTGGGTGATAACGCGATTTTTTCCACCTTTGAATACCGCAGCGCATCATTCATCGGCAATCCCGGGCCTACCAATCCCAAGTCAGACGAGTGGCGCATCCATGCCTTCGCCGATGCCGGGTGGATGGGGATTTGGGATGCCCCTCCTGATCAAGATGCCCGCTTTGGATTTGCCAGCACAGGTCTAGGCACCCGCATCCGCCTCAAGGACCACTACAATGGCTCGCTCGATATCGCGATGCCACTTGTCACCCGCCCAGATGCCACTGCGGGCGATATCCGCATCACCTTCCGCGGCTGGGCCGATTTCTAACACCTCACTTTTTTCCAAATCATCTCCTAATGAAGCACGCATCCCTCATTGCTCTCACCGTAGCCCTCGCCCTCAACGGCGGCGCCACGGCTGCCGAAACCGAAAAACCATGGTGGAATCCCGCATGGGCACAGCGCCAAACCATCACCTTAGACACCACCGCCGCAGCCGTCATTTCACCCGTAGGCGGGGCCACCGTGCTCGTCCGGCTGCATGATGGGAATTTCCAATTCGCTTCCGCATCTCCGGATGGCAGCGATCTACGCTTCATCGCCGCTGACGGCAAAACCGTGCTCGCCCATGAAGTAGAAAGCTACGATGGCCTGCTCAATGAAGCATTCGTCTGGGTAAAGCTCACAGAAATCCAACCCGCCGCTAAACAAGTCTTCGATCTCTATTACGGAAATCAAGCACCCGAAGCCTCAACTGCAAAACCCACCGATGCGTGGGATGCAGATACTACTCTCATCTACCACTTTGCCGGCCTTGGCACCGCACCTGCCGATGCCACCGTGAACGCAAACAACGCCGAAACCGCCGCCACCCGTGCCGATGGCTCGCTCATCGGCGGTGGCCTCCGCCTGATGGGAGCTACGCCCATCAACATCCCAAACACCCCTACCCTTGCATGGAAAGCAGGCCAGACACTCACACTCACGGCATGGATCAAGCCAAGCGCCCTCCAAGATAACGCCACCCTTCTCAGCCGTGGAGAAGGTGCAAACGCCTTTCAAATCATCCTGAACCAAGGCATCCCACTCATTAAACTTGGCAGCCAGACCAGCCAACCCGCCGCATCCATTGCAGCGGCAGTTTGGAGTCATCTCGCCGTCGTCGCAGATGGCACGAAGATCGATCTTCTTCTAAATGGCGCTCCCTACGCCACCCTGCCCGGCGCGCTCCCAGCACAAGAGGCACCCATCATCCTCGGTGGCCCAGAGAACGGCTACATCGGAGAAATGGATGAACTAAGCATTTCTAAAATCGCCCGTTCCACTGCATGGCTTCAACTCACTGCCACTAATCAAGGCAGCAGCGAGGCAGCAGCACGCGTGGTCTCTCTCGGCCCAGTCGAAGGCGGAGAAGTCAAAACATCCGGCGGCGCGATGGAGCACATGATGCTCTTCGGGGATATCGCTAAGAACATGATGTTCGATGGCTGGATCGCGATCGGAGTTTGCGTCATCATGATCATCGTCGGTTGGTGGGTAGCGGTGAAAAAATTCCTTTATCTGAATTCAATCGAGAAAGGCACACAGCAGTTTCTCGAAAAATGGAAAACGCTCTCCACAGACCTTACTGCTCTCGATCCTGAGAATAAATCCAGTGTCGATAGCCTCGGCGGGAACATCAGCGCAGAGCAAGAATCACTCATTCACAAATCTCCGCTTTACCACATCTATCACATCGGTGCGGAAGAAATCCGCCACCGCTTGGATA
>JAYULG010000257.1:0-3129 GCA_043763755.1 Akkermansiaceae bacterium
CGCTTCTGGCCGCCCCAACTATGTTCAGCGCACAGAAAGCTCATCTCAAAATCAATCCCACTACCCATCATGAACATCGCTGAAAACATGGTTGCCACCGTTGGCAATACTCCGCTCATCCGTCTAAACCACCTCACCGCAGGGCTTGAGGCTGAAATCTGCGTGAAAGCGGAGTTTTTCAACCCACTCTTCAGTGTCAAGGACCGCATCGGCAAGGCGATGATCGAGACGGCGGAGCGCGATGGCTCGCTCAAACCCGGCGGACTTATCATCGAGCCTACTTCAGGAAACACGGGCATCGCTCTCGCATTCATTGCCCGGTCAAAGGGCTACCGCATCATCCTCACCATGCCCGAGAGCATGTCCATCGAGCGGCGGGTGCTACTTCGCTTGCTGGGTGCAGAAATCGTCCTCACCCCGCGTGCGCGGGGAATGAATGGTGCCATCGCCATGGCTAAGAAACTCATTGATGAAAACCCTGGTGCATTCGGCCCCGGCCAATTTGAAAATCCCGCAAACCCTCAAGTCCACCGCGAGACCACTGCCGAAGAAATCTGGCGCGATACGGATGGGGAAGTGGATATTTTCATCGCCGGTGTGGGCACTGGCGGCACTCTCACTGGCGTGGGAGAAGTCCTGAAATCCCGCCGCGATGTCAAAATCGTCGCGGTAGAACCAACAGCCAGCCCAGTCATTTCTGGCGGTGCACCCGGCCCTCATATGATCCAAGGAATCGGCGCGGGCTTCATCCCGAAAAACCTCAACGTTTCCATCATTGATGAGATCATCCAAGTTTCCAATGACGATGCCTTTGCCACCGCGCAGGCACTTGCCCAGCAAGAAGGCTTGCCTGCTGGTATTTCCACGGGTGCCAATGTATGGTCTGCGATTCAAATTGCGAAGCGTCCAGAATCCAAAGGTAAGCGCATTGTGACGATTGGTTGCTCGTCCACCGAGCGCTACCTTTCCACGCCACTTGCCGAGAAGGTTCGCGAAGAGGTAAGCCAGCTAGCGGTGCATGAAATCTAAAGAGTGATGCTTTTAAGTGGCGCGGGAAATCGATCTTAGTTTTCCCTTTTCAATGATGGGGTGATTCCGCTTTCATCGCCCAGCCCCAATCACTTATGCCGAACCGCCCAAAAGATCCTCGCCCGTTCAAGCGTGCCATTCTCAAATTAAGCGGTGAAGCGCTGCGAGGCCCGGGATCACGGGATAATATTTCCCCAGAAATTGTCGATCGCATCGCGCTTGAAATTCGCGAGGCGGTCTCAGAAGGATTGCAGCTTGGAATCGTCGTCGGTGGCGGAAATTTCTGGCGTGGGGCCAGTGCATCCGCCCGTGGGATGGATCGTGCGACGGCAGATTACGTAGGTATGCTCGCCACCGTGATGAATGCTCTCGCGCTCGAAGGGGCGCTAGAGCACCACGGCGTGACTTGTGTGGTCCAATCCGCCATCGAAATGAAAAACGTGGCGGAAACCTTCATCCGCCGCAAAGCAGAGAAACAGTTAGACGACGGCAAGGTGGTGATTTTCGCAGCAGGCACCGGCAATCCGTTTTTCTCTACCGATACCACCGCAGCCCTGCGGGCCAGCGAAATGGGAGCAGATGTGATCCTCAAGGCTACTCAGGTGGATGGCGTTTATGATTCTGATCCACGCAAAAATCCAGATGCGGTGCGTTATGAGACGGTGACATTTCAAGAGTGCTTATCGAGCCGCCTAGAGGTGATGGATGCCACGGCCTTCAGCTTGTGCATGGATAATCACGTACCGATCATCGTCTTCGATCTCGGGCCGCACGGGAATCTCTCGCATGCGCTGCGTGGCTTACCCATTGGCACTCTCGTCCACGGCGAATGAACTTTCCAAAACCCCTATCTAAACTTTCTCCATGAATCCAGAAGAAGCAATTTTCGAAGTGGAAGACGCGATGACCAAGTGCGTTGATTATTTGATCC
This sequence comes from Akkermansiaceae bacterium, assembly GCA_043763755.1. Taxonomy (GTDB): domain Bacteria; phylum Verrucomicrobiota; class Verrucomicrobiia; order Verrucomicrobiales; family Akkermansiaceae; genus Luteolibacter. The sequence continues at coordinate 1,961 of JAYULG010000257.1, forward strand.
ACGAGTTTGCTGGTGTGCGCACTGGCAAAGCCAGCCCAGCTCTCATCGAAAACTTGGACGTGCACGTGCATGCTTACGGCGCCGTTTCAAAACTTAAGAGCCTCGCAGTGATCAATTCCCCTGAGCCGCGGATGCTGGTGGTGCAGCCATTTGATCCAGCCACTACCCGGGACATTGAGCGGGCCATCCGTGAGTGTAAACTTGGCCTCAATCCCGCAGCCGCAGATCGCTCCATCCGCGTGCCGATCCCTGAGCTCTCAGAAGAGCGCCGCCGCGACATGGTAAAAATGATCAAGCAACTGGGTGAGGAAGCCAAAGTCCGACTCCGCGCAGCGCGCAAAGATGGCATGGACGCAGCCAAGAAAATGAAGACAGACAATTTAATCACCGAAGATGGACAGAAGGACTTCGAAAAAGAAGTGCAAGAACTGACCAATAAGTTCACTAAAAAAATTGAAGATCACGCCGTCGCGAAAGAAGCGGATTTGATGAAAGTATAGCCACTGCGCCATTTCCCACAAGGAGCGGCGATCTCCGAATCGCCCTGTGCATTGAAAGTGAGTGAGCCGTTGCCGACCGGAATCCACCCCTCCTTGTTTTGGGTGAAATGGCGCGGCGTCACATACACGGTGTTCTCAAAATTATGTTGTAGCAGCGCGTTTGTGAATGGCACCACCACGGGCCAAGGGCTTATGAAAATTTCCCTCAAGCCTTTCAATGGAAGGTTGATCCTGCGCCTCCCGCGCCTAGGTGGCACTCCTAGCAACATATAAAAGTGATTGCACATGAAGCCAATAGCCCAGCACCCGGTATCCGCTGAAATTCTCCATCATCCGCATGTAGATGCGGAATTGCTCTTTGTCATCCGCGCCAAACGAAAACCACCGATCCACGACTCTTGCAAGGGTGTGATAAATGGCGGCTTCTCTTCAAAATCAGCCCAAGGAACGGTGAAACGGAAGGTGGTCTTACGACGGGTGCTTGGAGGAGGGTGATGGAAGGTCAAGGAGTTTCTGATTGCTTGTGTCTTTCACAATTTGTTAAGTTTCTGCATTTTCTCCGCGAGCATGACCAGGGTGATTGGCTGGCTAAGGGCAGTGCGGTGGGGTTTGGGTGAGTAGGCGGGTGGCTTGGGCGCGGTGCTGGGTGTAGTGGTCGAAGGCGGCGTT
>JAYULG010000258.1:0-3127 GCA_043763755.1 Akkermansiaceae bacterium
AAGCTTGGACGGGCGGATGATGCGGTTTGCCTCGTCTAACATTACTAGCCCGCGCTGAGGGCCAGCTACTCCGATAGCGGCGATGCGGTCCTTTTGATCACCGAGAGCGGCGATGCATTGGCGCACAGCACTGTTTACCGCATCGATCCATTGCGAGGGATTTTGCTCACGATAGCCCGCGGGCAAGCCTTCGATCCAATCATGCGGGACCCAAAATTCCGCGCGGATGGTGGCGGCCTCCAGATCCAGGACGATGGCGCGGGTGCCACCGGGGGTAATTTCAATTCCCAAAAAGTGCATGAGTTGTGTGATGAAATCGGAGCCTCGCGCTTCTATTTGCGCTTCTGCGGCAGTTTCAGCTACGGCCTCGAGTTTGACAAGCTTCGGCGTTTGGAAATCACAGGTCCCGGCGTTTGACATCATTTCGCGAAACCGATAGATCCCCTACATGAGCGATGAGTCACAAGATGCTTGGTTTTACAGTCACGAGGGTGAAACCATCGGGCCAGTGCCATTTGTGGAAATGGTGACGAAGGCGAGAGAGGGTGGGCTGAATCCGCGCTTGGACTTGGTTTGGCGCCACGGAATGGGGGATTGGATACCTGCGGGTGAGATCGAGGGCTTGTTTGAAAAACGCTCATTGCCACCGCCGGATTTGACTCAAGTGGCCCACGCGAATCCGCCCGTATCGCCAAAGCAAAGTGCCGAGTGGAATCAAAAGAACCAAGATGCGGTCTATCCAGGAGCGCGGCGGCGATCATTTCTTTTCATGATTTTGCTGTTCCCTGTGCTGTGGGGGATGGGAATCGACTTTGGAAAACCATTTCTAACAGAGCAATTTGGCGAAGTGATGGTGAACCAAATCATGATTTATCTGCCATTCGTGCCGATCGTGTTTGGGGTCTATTTTTTGGTAAGACGGCTGCTCAATGTGGGGATGAGCGGGTGGTGGTTTCTTGGAAATTTTGTGCCGCTCCTCAATTTGTGGGTGGGCTATCGCGCGTTTGCTTGCCCAGCGGGCTATGCCTTTACGAAGAAGCTGGATGGTCCGGGGATTTTCTTAGCGATCCTTTATTGGCTCATTACAGTGGCGGTGGTGTTGACGATCGCCGCATCCATCGCGCTGTTATTTGGAGTGGTGGGCAGCCCTGAGATGCGGGAGCAAATGCAGGAATTCATGCGCAAGGCAAATGAGGCGATCCAAGCGGCACCTGCGAAGTGATTCAGTTTTTTAAGGCAACAGATGAGCGGCGAGAGGCGGGGCCGTTGGAATGTTGGTGCCTGCATGGCGCCGTCGGCCTGGCGGCGGATTGGCGGAACTTGGCGAAACAATTGGCAACGGCGGGCATCGGCTCGCAGGCAGTGGATTTGTGGCGATTTCTAGAATGCTGCCCGCTACCCTTGCCAGAATTCGGCAAGGCGCTCAATGCGGATGCGGGTGGCCAAGTATTTTGCGGCAGCGGGCGGGGATTGTTAGGCTACTCGATGGGTGGGCGGATGGCGCTGCATGCGTTGTTAGAAAATGAACACCCATGGCAGGTGGCAGTGCTCGTTTCCTGTCACCCGGGCCTAGAGGACGATACAGAGCGTGCGGCCCGCCGCATGGCCGATGTAGAGTGGGCCAGCCAAGCACTTGCGGGAAACTGGCAAGAATTTCTAGCAGCTTGGAATGCGCAGCCGCTGCTGGGCACTGCCCTTGCCCGCGAGCCACATTTTGCGAGTGCGCTGATGCAGCGGCGGCGGGAGGTCGCGCGGAGCTTTGTCGATTGGTCACTAGGTGCACAAGATGCGCTGTGGCAGCGGCTGGGCGAAATTTCCATCCCCGTGCTGTGGGTGGCTGGTGAAAACGATTCTAAATTCAGGGCACTCGCGGAGCGGGCAAGCAGCTCGATGCCTCATGCATCACTCGCCATCGCGCCGGGTGCTGGCCACCGCGTGCCATGGGAAGCGGCAGATTGGTTTGCAGAAACGGTTTCGAAGTTTCTCAAACGCGGGATCGTTTGACCATGGCATTTTAGGCCCTCCTGCGCCATACTCCTGCCGTGCAAGAAATGCGGGAAATCGCCGAGCGGGTGCTATTCGCGGAAACACTTGAAGAGAAACTCAGTCTCGGCCCGAGGATCTGCGTGGATCATTCTCCCGGCTGCGCCATCGCGCTGCCAGATACTCCGGGTCGCCCGCAAGAACTGCGAGTGCGCGGTGATGGCGTGCGAGTGGAGTTCCCCGGCATTCATCGCCTAGACGATGATCGGGAGCGCGGCATCATGCTGCATTTTTTAGCAAACCATGAGTTGCTGGCTGCGGAGCTGATGGCGCTGGTGCTCCTGCGTTTTCCAGAAGCGCCGCAGGAATACCGCGCTGGAGTTTACGAGGCCATGCGTGAGGAGCAGGCGCATGCGCTGATGTATGTGCGCCGGATGAAGGAGTGCGGCATCGCGTTCGGTGAGCTGCCTGTGAACGATTATTTTTGGAAATTGGTAGCACCCATGAGCACGCCGTTGGATTTCGTCACTCGGCTGAACCTCACTTTCGAGCAGGCGAATCTCGATTTCTCAAAACACTACGCCACTCTATTTCGCCAAGTGGGAGATACGGCCACGGCGGCGGTGTTAGAGAAAATCCATTTTGATGAAATCGGCCACGTGGGCCATGGCTTAAAATGGTTCCGGCGTTGGAAAGAGCGCGGCGAGAGTGATTGGCAAGGCTATCGCCGCTGCCTCACATTCCCACTCACATCTGCCAGAGCCAAAGGTCTTGCTCCATTCAATAAAGACAGCCGCCGTCTTGCTGGCCTCGACGAGGATTTCATACGCCATCTCGAAGTTTGCGAACACTCGCGCGGTCGCACGCCAATCCTCCATTGGTTTAACCCACATGCTGAGTCCCATGCCCGCGCTGCGATGATCGGGAAACCTTGGCAGCCGGATCAATCTGCGCTGGCCCTCGAGAACGATCTCGAGGCGATTATGCTCAGTTGCTGCCGCCGCGATGATGCCCTGCTGATGCGCCGTCCGCCATCCATCGCGCACCTTACCAGCCTGAGAAATGCGGGCTACACGCTTCCGGAAATCCTTCCGCTAGATACACCCACAGGCCGCAAGCTCGGGGGTATGCGGCCGTGGGCATG
>JAYULG010000259.1:0-3126 GCA_043763755.1 Akkermansiaceae bacterium
ATCTACTCCCACATAAACCTCGTCAATTTCGATTTGTCCTAATCCTTTGACGGTAGTGCGTAAATGATTCTGAAGTGAGTAGGTGGTAATCCCAAGAAAGATATCAATTAGACGGTTGTAGCGAACTCTAGCCAGCAAAGCTTGCTCATCTGAAAGTGAGTTTGCTGAAATGATTTCCGGAGTAGCATCAGGAATTTTTACAGTAATGAGATTTTCGTTCGGGGTGATTCGATTGATCGGCACCAATCGGAACTCATAAAGTGCTCGCCCTGAACCTTCGATAATCCACTCCTGTTTAGGTGGCTGAGTCTTCAGAATTTTTTCAGGAAGAGGATTCCGGTAACGAAATGAGTAAAGCACATCACCCAGGTTTTTGGGCACGGCGATCTCAAGCTTTGCGGCTGTCGCCACTAGTTCCTCACGTGTGAATGCGATCACTGTAACTCCCCTTTCGTATGAGCGGAAAAACAAATCTTCTACAAGTGCCTGATAGCGGTTGGGTTGTCTTTGCTTCATTATTGCATGGCTATATCGTATAAACGTTGGGCTTCGGTTTCGACCTGAGAACGCTTTTTTGCGCCACTCTTTTGATCCCGCCTTTGGATCGGACTTTCAACTCCCCAAAATGCTGCAGCTCGGGACATGTCCATCGCGAGAACTGCGGGATCTCCAAGGGGTATTGATGCTTCAACGGGCGCAGGAGTGTAACCCATCGCTTTCATAATAGATGCAGCGACTGCACGTGCAAGCGGTGGAGGGACAGCATTGCCAATCTGGCGCGCACCATGCCATTTGGTCCGGTGAAAACGAAACCAATCAGGGAAACCATGCAGCCGAGCCATTTCCCGAACAGTGACACAGCGCGGGTATACAAAATGAATTGGTCTTGGGCTGGTGAACGCCCCACGCGCCGCATCAGTTCCAGCTCGTAACGTATTAGAAACCCCGCTTGGCGAAAGCTTGAAAAAACGTGAGATCGGCTCTACAGACCCAACGAGAGTTTCATTGAAACGGAGCCTTGAGATGGGCGAATGCTCTGTTCTAGCGCTTGATGTAAGAATTTTCGGATCCCATAACCGGGGAATTCCAAAGTGCCAAGAGTCTGCGTCCAAGCATCGCATTTCACGTGCATAGGTGGAGAGCTTTCCCCATTTGCTCGTTATGACTTCATCAGAATTTTTAAGGTTTTCAAACGCATCTGCATCGGGAAGGTCGTTGAGTGCATCTCCACAAGTGGGGCCAGGATCAAGACCGATTTCAAGATGGTGCCCACGGCGGGAGTTTAGGGGAAAGGGATACGACGGAACATCCAAATTTTTCTTTGCACCGAGAAGAAACAGTCGCTTCCGATCTTGAGGGACTGAATAAGAGGCCGCGTTTAATACCGCCCATGGTAGCCTTACCCCATACCCTGCTACCTCGAAAGCCTCTATCAGCTCTTCTAAGAACCTTCGGTGAGAACCGACCGTCAATCCCTTGACGTTTTCAAACACAAAGTAATCAGCATCAAGTTCCTTCACGATTCTTACAAAATCCCGCACTAAACTATTTCGGGGATCATCGAGAATCCGTTTCCCAATCATGGAGAAGCCCTGACAGGGAGCTCCTCCAAAAACGACATTTACCTTCCCAGATATACCTGCCATCGCCCGAATCATGTCACCAGTTACCTCTCGGACTGACTTGGGTATGATGGCACAGTTGGGAAAATTGAAGTGGTGGATGCACGAGTGGATCGGATCGATCTCAACGGCTGCAATTACATCAAATCCCGCTTGCTCAAAACCTAAAGACATTCCCCCTGCCCCAGCAAAAAGATCAACTCCAATGGGCCTTTGGGACTTGATTGGATGCATGATGTTCTTTTGAACATTTTTCCTCATCAGATCAAGGCTATACTTACGGGTGCTTATAACATACATCACTCACCGCGCGGCGACGAGATCGTAGCCGCGCCAGTCTCCGATGGTGATATCGGCAAACTCACCGACGGCGATGGTTTCATCCACCATCACGGAGCCATCGATTTCTGGCGCATCCCACTGGGTGCGGGCGATGCCGGGCTGCTCGATGAGGACGCGGACTGCTTTGCCGACTTGGGCTTGATTCGTCTCTGCAGCGATTTTTTGCAGGGCGGACATCGCGCGGGACCAGCGACTTTTCCGAGTGGCGTGGTGGAGGTGGCCGTCCAGCTTGTGCGCGCGGGTGCCCTCTTCTTTCGAGTATTGGAAAACTCCGGCGCGCTCGAAGCGGAATTCTTCGATGAATGCTAGCAGTTCGCGGAAATCTTCTTCCGTTTCACCGGGGAATCCGACGATGAAAGTGGTGCGGATGCCGAGCCCGGGGATGCCGGCACGCATGCGGCGGAGGAGATCCCGGATGTAGTCGCCAGTGGTGACGCGCTTCATGGCAGTGAGCATCCGGTCCGAGATATGCTGGAGCGGGATATCGACGTATTTTGCCACTTTATCGCACTCGGCGATGGTGGTGATGAGTTCATCAGACCAATGCGCAGGGTGGGTGTAAAGCAGGCGGACCCAGAAATCTCCTTCGATTTTATTGATCTCGCGCAGCAGGGTGGAAAGAGATTCACCGCGTGTGGAATCGACAGGGGAGCTGGGCGTGGGGCGCTTGCCCTCCCATTGGTCCATCCCGAAGTAGGTGGTATCTTGAGAAATGAGGTTAATTTCCTTCACACCGGATTTCACGAGCGCTTGCACTTCTCTGACGACTGAGTCTTGAGTGCGAGAGCGGTGTTTGCCGCGGATGGTGGGGATGATGCAGAAGGTGCAAGTGTGATTGCAGCCCTCAGCGATTTTAACGTAGGCAAAATGATCCGGCGTGAGGCGCATCCGGGGCGTGGAGTAATCTGGGACGTATTGCGGCTTGAGGGTCACGAAATCGCGCGGGTCTTCCGTGGCAGACGGGCCTTCGGTTTTCTGGACCTCAGAGTGGTTTTGTTTTCCCAACAGATTCTCAATGATGGGGGCGACCTTGGTGATTTGATCAAGGCCAATGAAGGCATCCACCTCCGGCATGATTCCGGGTAGGTCTTTGGCAAACCGCTGGGACAAGCAACCAGCAACGATGATTTTCTGGCGCACGCGATCTGGATCCGCCGCGCGA
>JAYULG010000260.1:0-11127 GCA_043763755.1 Akkermansiaceae bacterium
TCATGTTTCAAAAATTAGCCACAGCCTTTTTCATACTGCTTTCGGCTCGGCTGCATGCTGGGCCAACGGAAGATCCGGAAAGGCCGATTGCCACCACTAAAGAGCAAGCCCCGATGAAGACCCTAAAGAGCATGATGCTGCCCGCTGGTTTTGGAATGGAACTGATCGCAAGTGAACCTGCAATTGTCCAACCCATCGCCTACACAATGGATGATCGCGGGCGATTGTGGGTTTTAGAGAACATGAATTATCCACAGTCGCCAGGGGAGCCGAAGGACCGGATTCTTGTGTTAGAAGACATAGACGGGAATGGTAGCTATGAGAAACAGACGGTCTTCTGGGTGAAAGCGAATTTTAGTAGCGGAATCGCGACAGGTTTCGGCGGGGTGTTCCTTGGATCGCCTCCGCATTTATTGTTTATACCGGATAGAAATGATGATCTCATCCCAGACGGCGAAGCGGAAGTTCTATTAGATGGCTGGGGTGCCGAGGATACTCACGAGACCCTAAACAGTTTCGCGTGGGGACCTGATGGCTGGCTCTATGGCACTCAAGGAGTTTTTACTCACTCGAATGTTGGGAAACCCGGCACTGAGAATGCGCAACGTGTGCCAATCAATTGTGGTGTCTGGCGCTATCATCCACAACGGCGTGCATTTGAGCGCTGGTGCGAGGGAGTAAGCAATCAATGGGGGCTTGATTGGAATGACAGAGGGGAAGCATTTTTCGCTGCGTGTGTGATTCCACATATGTGGCACGGCATCGAGGGTGCGCACTACCAACGCCAAGCAGGTTCCCACTTTAATCCATATGTTTATGAAGATATTCCTCACATCGCGTGGGGAAGCTACGAGAAAGCAGCCTTTTGCGGTGCAATGATATATCTGGGTGGTGCATTTCCAGCACAGTGGAGAGACAATTTCTTTTTTAATGACATTCATGCCAGCATGATCCGCTGTGAAACCTTCCTCCCAGATGGCTCAGGTTTCACCAGTGCGAGAAAGCAGGATTTCCTCATCAGCGGGGATAAGTGGTTCCGCGGACTTTCTCCTCAATATGGGCCAGATGGAGGCGTGTTTGTGAACGATTGGTATGATAAAGTGCCGTGCCATCAGCAGAAGGCATTTACGGATCGCTCCAATGGAAGGATCTATAAAATTGTCACTAACAAGGTGACACCCCGTATGGTCAATCTAAGCGCAGCTAGCGACATCGAGTTAGTAGAAATGCAGCTTCACCCAAACGATTGGTATGTGCGGCACTCCCGCCGCTTGTTACAGGAGCGTGGTGCGCAGCCTGCAACAACATCTGCCCTTGAAGCTATATTGTTTCACCATCCTGATGAAACGCGTCAACTGCGTGCGCTATGGGTTTTACACAGTCAAGGAGCGCTTACTGAAGCAAGCGCGTTAAGAATATTTGCAGCTTCCTCTGAATCTCTGCGAGGGTGGGCTGTAACAAGTGTTTGCGAAAGCGGAAGGCCTTCTCCAAAAATCGTTGCGCGGCTTTTAGAAATGGCAAAGCAAGACCCATCAGCCATCGTGAGACGCAGACTTTCTTCCGCCATCCAGAAATTTTCTCCAAGTGAGCGTTGGCCACTTATTGAAGCACTGGTCTCTCACGAAGATGATATCAATGATCGCAATATTCCTATACTTAATTGGTATGCAATGGAACCCGCAATCGCGGAGAACCCACTAAAAGGTATAGAAGTCTTACAGCATACCCCTCAGCCTAGGCTGCATCAATATATTGCACGCAGAGTGCTCTCTTTAGTACTCGAGCATCCAGTTAAAAACGCCAGTGCTATGGAGGCCTTGATTGACCTGCTAGGTGTGAGTGATTCAACAAAGCGTGAGGCAATGCTCACTGGCATACTTGATGCAGCAGAAGGCCAGCAGTCGCTGCCCGAGGCACAAACATGGCCCCAAGTGTATGCTAAACTTGAGGAAGACAAAGCCCCTTCCGTCCGTGAGCAAGCCCGCACGCTTGCCCTATTATTTGGGAGTGATGCAGCACTCGAAGCATTGCACATTGAATTGAGAGATCCCCAAGCATCCGCAGAAGCACGGAAAGCGGCTCTTACCACACTTGCTTCAAGGAGTGATCCAGCTCTGCTTGAGCCGCTGTTAGAATATGCGAAAGTGGCTGGCCCACTGCGGGAGCAGGCACTGCAAACGCTGGCAAAGTATGCCGATTCCCGCATATCTGAAATCTTGGTGGCGAACTATACAAATATGACCGCAGAAGAAAGGACCGCCGCTTTACACACACTCGTCGCCCGCCCTGAGAGCGCACTGGTCTTAATGGCTGCCTTCGATAGCGGGCAAATCCCTCATAAAGATTTAGGTGCTTCACTTGCCAGACTGATGCAATCCCTGCAACGGCAAGATATTGATGAATGGCTGATGAAAAACTTCGGAGCACTTCATCCAAATAGCACCACGCGTTTGGAAGAAATCGAAAAATACAAAAAATTTCTAGGGACTGAAGCAATTTTAGCTGCCGACGTCAAAAACGGCCAAGCACTCTTTCAGCGAACCTGCATGGCATGTCATGAGCTCTTCGGTGAAGGTGGCCACATCGGCCCAGAGCTGCCCGGGAACTATACAGATATCGATTATCTATTAGGTAATATTCTAGATCCTAATGCGGAGATAGGCCGTGATTTCCAACAAACTTATATCACGACAAAAAGCGGCAATCTCATCGTGGGAGTTCTTGTGAATGAAGATGCGCAATCTCTCACACTGAAGACGCTAGTTAGTCCCGTGACTATCACTCATCAAGATATTGCTAAGCGGGAACTCAGCCCACTCTCGATGATGCCGGAAGGATTACTCCAGTCTCTGCAAGAGCATGAGGTGAGAGACCTTTTCCTCTATCTTCGCCAGGCTTTCTTCCCGAAAAAAGAATAGCCCATTACACGAAAAAAGCCCGTCCACGGTCAGGTGGGAGGGCTTGGTCATGAGGATATTTCCCATTCAAAAATGAATCGCGTGACCTTCAGCGGCGAGCGTGGCCTCGTGGATGACTTCACTCATCGTGGGGTGGGCGTGGATGGTGGAATGGATGTCTTCCGCCGTGAGTTCTTGGTCGAGCGCGAGGCCCATTTCTGCGATGAGCTCGGTGGCATTATCGCCAATGATGTGGGCACCTAATAGCTCACCATATTTTTTCCCGAAAAGAAGCTTGGCAAATCCATCTGGCTCGCCAGCCGCGATTGCTTTACCGATGGCGGCAAATGGGATTTTCCCGACACGGTATTCGATGCCCTCTTCCTTGAGTGCGCGCTCCGTCTTGCCAACGGATGCGACTTGTGGGTGGCAATAGGTGCAGCCTGGGAAATTGGTGATTTTGCGCGGCTTGTGGCCCGCAATATAGAGTCCTTCCACACATTGCACGGCCTCGAATGAGGCGGTATGTGCGAGCCATGGCGGGCCAGTGATGTCTCCCGCTGCATACACTCCGGGGATGGATGTTTCATAGCGACCGCCCACGTTGATGTAGCCGCGATCTGAGAGTGCAGGCCGCATGCCACCGGGGAGCACCGGCTGGATTCCGATGGCCACGAGGCAAACTTCGGCACTTAGCACGCCATTTTCCTTGGGTCCTTCCACCGTCAGCTCGACGCGGCTACCATGGTCCGCCATGTGGGTGATCTTGGTATTGGTGAGGCAGCGGATGCCCTGCTTGGTAAGAGATTTTTCCAATGCATCTCCCACTTCATCATCCTCCACGGGGAGAATGCGCGGGGCCATTTCTACGAGCGTGACCTTGGTGCCAAACGCATTGTAAATGTAGGCGAATTCCACACCGATGGCACCGGCGCCGATGATGATCATTTCGCGAGGTTGAACCGGCAGGACCATCGCTTCTTTCGAGCCGATGACTGAGGTGCCGTTGTAAGGCAAAGTGGGCAAGCCACGGGATTTACAGCCGGTGGTGATGAGGATATCCTTCGTCTCTATTAGACTGCGGCTGCCGTCATTCCCGATAACACCCACTTTGCCAGTGGCTTCCACAGAGCCGAAGCCGCGCACGTAGTCGATCCCATTTTTTTTAAGTAAATATTCGATACCGCCGGCGAGGCGATCTGAGACTTTCCGCGAGCGACCTACCACTGCGGTCCAATCGTAGGAAAGCCCTTCGATTTTTAGACCAAACTCTGCCGCCTTGTGCGTGAGCGTGTGATAGACTTCGGCATTTTTGAGGAGGGCCTTGGTGGGAATGCAGCCCCAATTCAAGCAGGTGCCGCCAGCACGGTCTGCTTCGACGCAGGCGACTTTTTTTCCAAGTTGGGCAGCGCGGATAGCGGCGACGTAGCCGGCAGGGCCGCCACCGATGACAATGAGATCGTAGGCCATATAAGTTAAGGAGTGCAGGATTGCGGCGCGAAAGTGCCGCCCGCATGGTGAATTGTCAAAGATGGAAAGCCATGAAACGCGCGACTTGATTGTTTTCCCAATGAATCTGAGTATTTCGGAGATGCAGCGCTACTTTTCATTCCAATTGTTGTGCGCACTTGGGCTGGCGGCGGGCGTTGTGACTTGGTTTTTTGTAGAAAAATCGCCCATATCGGAGGCATCTTTACAAGACGCAGACACGCCGCTCGCACTGCGGGATGATGGTGGAGTGGACCACCGATTTCATTTCCTCTCGGCTTGGCAAAGCGCGCAAATTCCCACGGCGGTGCGCTTTGATCCGCCACTGGGCACCGAGCATGCGGGCATGATTTACAACGCCCAGAAATTTTGGGAAATGAACGAGAAACGGGGCGGCCACCACATGGGGGATGACCTGAATGGAATCGGCGGGATGAATACGGATTTGGGTGATCCGGTATTTTGCACCGCGGATGGGATGGTAATCTACGCCGGTGAGCCGTCAGCAGGCTGGGGGAAAACAGTGGTGGTGGCTCACAGAGGAATGGATGGCCAGCCATTGCACTCGATGTATGCACATTTAAACCGCATCGACGTGGAAGCTGGGCAATTGCTCGAGCGGGGCGGGAAAATAGGGGGCGTGGGTACGGCAAATGGCTACTACCCTGCGCATTTGCATTTTGAAATGAGGGCCAGTGATGGCGTGGACATCGGCGCGGGTTACGCGATGTTTCCAATGAATCGTCTGGACCCGATGGCGACGGTAAATTCCCTCCGAAATGCAGCAGCAGATGACCTCTCACCCTCGCCGTTTGCGAGAGTCCTACGACCTTGATCACTGCGCGCTGGAACAAAAATCACGCCCCGTGAGGTAGGCACTTGCCTCGCCAACGAGAAAGAGAGAGCCCGCCACGAGCACTGGGGCTTCATGCGCAATCGCGGCAGTGACGGCGGCATCAAATGACGGGAAAATCTCGTGAGGGGGCGATTTTTCAGGCAGGAAGGCGGCAAGTTCCTCAGCGGGCACTGCGCGTGGATTGTCCACCGGGCAAAGAAAAATCTGCGAGGCAAGCGGAGCAAGGATGGCGAGCACGCCGTGGATGTCTTTACCGCTAACCGCGCTAAAAACCAGTGCAGCTTTTTTACCCGGAAAAGTATGCAGCCACGTTTCCGCAAGGGCTGTGGCTGAATGAGGATTGTGGGCGCCATCAAGCACGATGCCCGGGCGGATCAACTCGAAGCGGCCAGGCCATGCGACGTGCGCAAGGCCGTAGCGCACACTATCTGAGTCTAGGTGGAACCCTGCGCGATAGAGCGCGGCTACGGCGAGAGCGGCATTCCATTTTTGGTGCTCACCTGCGAGAGCCATCGGATAGCCTAGCAGCGGCTCCCGCACAAACTCAATGGGTGCCCTAGCTTCGTTTGCTTCTTTCTCTAACAGAAACTCCACGCTGGGTGTTTGCGCCGCTGAGATGAGCGGCTTCCCCGGGCAAATGATGCCCGCTTTCTCCATCGCGATCTTCTCAACGGTATCGCCTAAGTATTGCATGTGATCCAGGCCGATGGGGGTGATGACGCATATGTCCGCTGGCACCGCAGTGGTAGCATCTAGGCGGCCACCCATACCAGTTTCTAGCACAATGAGCTCACATGCTGTTTTGCAGAACCACTTCATGGCAAGGGCCAAGGAGATTTCAAAAAACGTGGGGTGGCACTCCATTTCCGCACAAATCTGCCGCAGCTCAGTGAGCATGCTGGCGCAGGCATCCTCGGGAATTTCCTGGCCGGAGACTTTGATACGCTCTCGGTAGTCGATCAAATGAGGCGAGGTGAAAAGTCCGCTGCGTTTGCCACAGGCGCGGGCGATGCTATCGATCATGGCGCAAGTGCTGCCCTTGCCATTGGTCCCTGCGACGTGGATGACCATTACCCTGGCAGCCGGATACGCCAAGGACTCTTTGAGTAAATGGCGAGGCCCATCCATGCCTAGCTTGATGCCAAACATCTGGGTGGAAAATAACCAATCGAGCGCCTCGCGGTATGTCATGTGAGTCTCCATCCATCGCTTGGAATTACGACTCTGCCAAGCAGACAATCACCAACCCTCGCTCGATTTCGGTGAATGCTCATCGCTCGCTGAGAGCGAGCAAGTGAGGAATAGCTGGCCTATTTCAGGAAAAACATCAGGCACGAGGCATTGATAGTGGCCACCACCAGCGCATGTTTTGCTCACGTGGATCTGGCGGTAAAGGTTATCCTCAATGTAGCCCTTTGCGTGGAGGTGCTCGACGATGTCTTGCGTGCCATTTTGCGCGTATGGGCGGCCACCATAACTATACTCATATAGATTTTGATACGAGCGGGTAGCCATTTGCACATTGCGCTGAGTGATGATGCAACCCGCACGATCACTGCCGCGCTTCCACGCACGAGCACCGATGAAAACAACAGAGATTAGGCTAAGGAGGACGAGGATCACAACCGTCATTTCTAACAGAGTCATGCCGCGCTTACGATACAGGGGGGTAGTATTTATTTTCATATCCGGGGGGGAGAGGACGTGACCTTACCCGGATTTACGAAGTTTGAAACTACGTGTTCGCGCGGGCATTCTGTAAGAGCACACGCACCTTTCCTAAAACTCGCGAATCCAGAGGTTCGCAAAGTCAATGGCAGCACCGTGATGCTGGAGGCCAATGGGCCCACGGGCTGGGATATCCTTAAGTTGGGCATTATGAATCGCGACGCGCCCATTGATAGAAACTGAAAGCCGATCACCAATGAGGGTGATCATGGTGCGATTCCACTCGCCGATGGGATAGTCTGCTTTCACCTTCGGAGTGACCTGTGCCCGGATTTCAGGAGACATCGCAGGATCGGTGCGGTAGCCATAGACTTCTCCAGAGCCAATCGGCCAGTTCCACAAATTCACCTGTGAGGGTGGATTCCCACGGAGGTAGATGCCACTATCGAGTTCCTCGATTTCCACCATCATCGGCGCACCATCCGCACCGATTTTGTCAGTTCCATCTGCCTGAACGATGGGCCGGAAATTCTGCGGGCCACGGGCTGCCCAGCGCCAATCAAATACGAACGTGAAGTTCCCATAATCTTTGAGGCTCCAGAGATCTTGCGGCTCGCCCACTTTACCAGTGTGTTTTAGAATGCCATTGATCGGTTTCCACTCGGTAGTCTTCTTCGGATCGTGTTTCCAGCCGGCGAGAGATTTTCCATCAAATATAGGAGAAAATCCAGCGGCGGTTACACCATCTACATTTGCGGCAGGAGCCGTTTCAGTAATCTGAATATTGCGGAACGCAACGCGCTCACCATGACCTACGATGGCGATGTGCCCAGAACGCCGCATCAAGCCAAATAGCTGTGGGTTCTTTTCTGAAAGTTGATTGAGATTGGCACGGACGACAATTTGGCCATTGAGTTCGACGACGATGGCAGAGCCAACCACGGTCACCTTTTGCTTGTTCCACTCGCCTACGGGCAATGCCGCTTTGATCTTAGCTGGAGCGAGGAGATAGATGGACCCATTGTGTTGGCCCTCTTTAAGACCTTGGTGTTTTTTCGCAGTGTCATCTAGAATCTGAATTTCGAATCCACCCGTCGTCGCGTCACCCGTGCCGGGATAATTGATGCCCAGTCCGCTATTGCCGCCAGAGGTGAGCTTGTATTCCAGCTCGAGCACGTAATTCGCAAAAATTTCCTCTGTGAAGAGCACTTTGCCCTCGGGAGAAGAAACGATGGCACCATCCTCAACAAGGTATCCCGCGCCTTTCCAGCCCGTGAGATCTTTGCCATTAAAAAGCGATCTACTATTAGGATCCTGCGCGGTAGCGCTGAGCGCTGCGAGGATGATAAAACCGAAGTGATAGATGAGGTGGGGAATTAGAATGGTTTTGCGGAAATCAATCATTCCACATACTTGCAGCCGGGTGATGCGGACTGCAAGCCATTCCTATTTTTACCACTCGAGCTAACAACGATTTTCCAGAAGCGCATCCATTAGATACTTCGCAGGTCTGAAGTTTTCGATGAGCACCTCGCGCTGCTTGCCACGGATCATCCGCACTTGGCTGATGTTGAAATTAGGCGTCTTGTGCGGTGCGAATAAGATATCATCGTGAGTCGAGTTTTCATGCTTTTTAAACATGCTCGGAAGGATATCTCCGCCTAAATGGTCATCTCGCCCAGTGGCAAGATGGCAGGTGCCTAGGACTTTTTCATCTTGGATATCCGCGTAGGAAACGGGGAGCACTTGCGTGCCAAAGCCCAGCTCACCAAGGGTGCCCGTCATGGGGTCATCCTTGAGCTTCGCGTTGTGGTTATCAATGGTCGTTTGATTTCCCTGAATGAGGGTGGAGTGGATGATGCAGCGGTCTCGCACCTCGAGCACGCCGAGTGTGCCATCCTCATATTTCATGGGAAATTGTCCACGAGCATCGGTGGGGACGAAGTAAACTTCACCAGCCGGGAGGTTTGCAATATCGGGAGCTTCCCCAAGGCAAAGCCCGTGTGATTTTTGTGCTTCTTGGCCATCGAGCCCTAGCCATGCAGTGAGGACGCGACCATCCTCCAAGGCGAAATCGATTTCGATGGAATCGGCGCGTGTCAGTGCGAGTCGGAGACGCTCGGCATCTTCGGATACTTGGCTGTAATCCACGGCGAGGCCTGAATTGAGTATAATATCGTTTAGCCCATGCAGTGTTGCACCGCGGAACCCGTATTCTTTGCACTTGGCCGTGAGTGGTGCGGTGGCTGAGTAGGTGGAGATGCAAAGAACAAGATCATACTCTTGATAGATGTCTTTATCGAGCGAGAGATGATTTCCCTTCGTGTCCCAGACATCGTCTTGCAAGTCCAAATTGGAGCCGTGGGTGCAGCGGAAAGCAAACATTTCACCGCCCGTCATGCCCAGCTCCTTGAGAGCACCTGCGCGGAGGCCCTGGTAGAACGCTTCATAGGCTTTTTTCTGCACCGGAAATCCCTCGTGCTTGAGGAATGCAAAGTCCTTGATTAGCGCAGCGGGTTCATTGAAGTCGATCAAGATGCAGACGCGGCAACCACGAGTAGGTGCAAATACGCTACCGAGCAGCCTCACAAGGCTGAACTTGGGGAATTTCCGGTTCTCCGGGTGAAGTAGAATTTCCTCTGCGAGGTAATCTGGAAATGATGGGGCGGAAACGCTGGACATGGTGGAGAATAAAACCAATGCGCTACCCCGCAAGATGTGAAATTCAGATTTTTTAGAATGGTGTGGATAGGTGCCATCAAGATGTTCCACCACCTCGCACGACCACGAAAAATCGCCCTTGCGTTGATCTTCCATAGTGCAATGAAAGGTGAAATTGTCATCTCTTGATTCAACCGGAACATCGTGTAATCGAAGCTGCTGTCCGTCCGCTACATGGGGACGCGGAAATGAAACTTGCTGCCCGTCACTTGCTCATTGGAATGGCGGAAGGCCAAAATGAGGGCGCAGAGGAAGCGGCCCAACGATGGGCCACAGTGGATGCAAAGCAGACAAAAAATGCCGGGTTCATCTGGCTTTGTTTGCTGCTGGCGGGCCTCTCGATTTTCGCGGCAATCAACGATTTCCGCGAAGTGGGCAGATACGTAAAGTGGGGAAATTTGCTTTTAAACTTTTCATGGCTTTCGGTGGGGCCGATGCCGTCTCCTAGCCCAACTCGGGATTACACAGTGCAACAAAAGCTGCTGCTATTTGGTGATCCGGCCAATACGAGCAAGGCAAAAAATAAGGAAGCACTGTGGGAAACTGACCCTAAAAATCCTGCTTATTTTGCAGAATACGCGGCTACCTATGTGACCGAGCATGATCGCCTACCACCTGATTTTCTCGAAACAGCGAGACGCATGGCACCCGAAAATGCATGGTTCACCTATCTGGCAGCTATCGTAGAAGCCAAGGATGCCGTAAAAAGCAAGCGGGGAGGTCGTTCGCAAATGAAACAAGGCAAAATGGTCCATCAAGCACCGACTTGGGAAATTCTTGACCAAGGCCGCTTCGAGCGTGCACTCGCTTTGATCCGTGAAGCAAGGCCTCAGCGCGAATGGACTGACTATTCTGCGGAGCTGCTTGTCGAGCGCATGGCATTGCTACCTCTGCGAAATTATATAGATCGCATGGATATGAGCGGCATCATGGGAAATCACTTGATGTCCTCCAACTTCAGATTGGTTTTGGTTTCCGACGTTATTGCAGCAAAAGCATGGACAACAAGTGAGGCGGGCGATGCTGCTGGCTTCAAAGCTATCACTGCCGATCGAGAATATTTCCTCCGGGCATATTTCCAAAGCGGATCAGTCACTCTCTTAGATCTCCTAGTCGGGAGCGGTTGTGCATCGAAGATTTCGATTAGTTTCGCGGGAGCGGTTCAGAAGCTCGGTAACGTGGAAGCTGGTGCGCGATGGAAAAAATTTCGGATGACATTAAGCAGCGAAATGAGGGGAGGAACACCCGTAAATTCATTGTAGATGGAGCCGAGATCGAAGAAGGAAAAGTAACCGGAGGGTTATTGATGGCTAGTGTAGAGATGCTGGCTAGGCAAGTGATCCATCAACTCGTGCTCACAGATAATGATCTGCGCCCGGGCCGCTTGCTTGATCACGAACTCCTCTCTCGTTTCCTAAGCTATACTCTTTGGTTTCTCATCGCGATGGCGCTGGGAACTGTGATCGCGTATCGCTTTTGGATTTCCAAAATGGTGCG
>JAYULG010000261.1:0-11103 GCA_043763755.1 Akkermansiaceae bacterium
TATGCATTATGATCGGCTCCCTTTTTTGGAAAATAAGTTTTTCAACTTTGTCACATTCTATCACGTTTTTGGAGTGATTTTGTTGGCACCTTCAATCTATCTAATCATCAAGATTTTTAGGACCTAGTTTCGGCGTAGTCTTTAAGCAGTGGTTTCAAGATGCTAGCGAATAAAAGTATATTCTATTCTTTCATAAATATATTTCTAGGATTTACTTTTACAGCAAATCCGTCACAAGCATCTAGTAAAGATGAGGCTATTAGAATATTTACGAGTGAACTAATATTATCTTTCAAGATCGAGCGTAGGTTCCCAGATCCTACCGAATTTGACGCGCCGTATCCACCAAAGGGTGGATATCGGACACAGTTCGAATTTGATCTTAATCAAGATGGTGTGCCTGAGTTATTTCTACAATCATCTCTCAGTAATTCCCATGCCCATTTAGGAAGTTCAAATATCTATGATGTTGCAAATCATAGGCCTAGGTTGATGGCAGAGAATATCCAAATAGGGGCCGGATTCGGTTTAATCCACAAGGATTCACACTTGATACTAACTACTGTAGGGGGCACTACGCGCCATGGGATGGGATTCGTAAGAAGATTTTTTGAATTTCATCCTACGGGGGAGCTTACCCAACGCGAATAGAAAATAGACATTGATCAATACGAGCATTATGTCCAACAGGCTCAAGAAGGCGAAGATAATCAACAAACTTCTTTGCAAAAACTTCTCCTCGGAACAAATGAGATCATCCAAATTCAAAAAGGACAGAATATTCTTTTGATGGACTACCTCAAAGATCCATCTGCAAAATGGAATCCTCTCCAAAATGTGATAGGCTATGGATTACTTTCCGAACGGACAATCTACACACGTCTTGAAGGGGGGGGAAGTGCCTATGTCGATCCAGATCTTGAGGAAGACCGGAAACGAGCTAAAGATTTTAATCTCCAACAGGCACACGAAACCTTTAGTAAGCATTTAGCGAAGCGGCCAGAATTGTGCTCACATCCAGAGAGAAATAATAGAGGCTATCTCACAGTTCAGAGTCCTTCGAATCGAATGGACGTATTTATTGCTGAATTCAAGTCTGTTGGGCCGTGGGTCTTTGGTGGAATATTTGTAATTTTATGCGCTGCAAGCTGGCAGCTTTTTAAACGTCGTGCATAGCTCTTTGAGAGCGTCCGCGATAGGAAAAAGCTATTGCATTGGAGCTTGAGCCGAGCAGTTCGGCTCTTGACTCACCGCAGCCCCCTTGGGGCGATTTTTTTTGGAGTTTCGAAGACGACGTCGGTGATGGAGATGCGGCGCTCGGTGGCGGGATCGTGGGTGGAGACTTGCATTTTTCGAAGGGTCCAGACGTTGTTGGCGACTTTCATGATATCTTCGACTTGGAATTCTTTGATGAGTTTCCCGGCTTTGTCATGGCCACGGATTCTCATGAAGGCCCCAAATTTTGTGTGAACCCAGACATAGACGACCTCGTAGCGGCCACCGCTGCCTTTGGGTTTATCGACGCGGATTTTGTAGCAGGCTTGGCCACCGACGTTTTCCTCGGCTTCGAGCTTGGGATTGGGCCAGTAGAAGAAACGTAGGGCGAGATCTTCGTAGGTGAGGTCTGTGCCAGCGATGGGTTCACCGAGTTTTTTAGCGGGAAAGTCGAGTGTCTTGTTGTTGATGATTTCAAAGAGATCATATTTCTCATCGGCTAGGCGCATGTGGAAAATGCGCCACGCGGGAGAGTTGTTTTCGTTGAATTGGAATTGGATGTTTTTGCCATCGAGGAAGAGAGCGATGGGGACTTTGGTGCCTCCACGCGTGAGGTTTCCGCGGAGTGGCTCGGCTTTATCCAACTGAGTGAGAGTGGCGGCGATGCGGGCGCCTTCGAGAATCGCATTCGCATCTGGCGGCGCGGCATGGGCGCTGGTGATGAGGGCGGCGGCGAGCAGGGTAAA
Organism: Akkermansiaceae bacterium; assembly: GCA_043763755.1. Lineage (GTDB taxonomy): Bacteria > Verrucomicrobiota > Verrucomicrobiia > Verrucomicrobiales > Akkermansiaceae > Luteolibacter. The sequence continues at coordinate 1,962 of JAYULG010000261.1, forward strand.
TCTCAATTTCATTCCAAAACAGTTAGTGCGCATGGCCGTTACGACAAGCATTGCCTCGATTTACTTCAAAAAATCTCAGCGGCTTTGGGGTATTTTTTAGAAACTATTTTTTGGGGCTTGATGAGCGGGCAGCGGGTGAATTGGATGTCCCACAAGCAAGAGCTGTTCCCTGTCCCCATGAGTCTTCGCAAGCAGTTATCAGATATTCTCCCACCTCTCCTTCCTGGAAATCCTGCGGACTCGATCAAGGGCACAGAACTGATCCGGCTTACGCGTTTGCAGCTTACGGGGAATTACTCGGATGCCTCACTTCGCTATCATTTTTCAATCATGTCGTGCGATCCTGGGTCGCCGATTGCCAAGGTAGAAAAAGGCCAAGGCTACTACCGGCGGAGTGCGCCGCTGCCTGCGCTATCAGGGGCGCAAGAACTGCTGGCACTCACCCAAGGTCGCCTGGATGATCTCACAGGTCCAGACTCGGATGTGGTGGATGAGACGATGCTGCGGATCCGTAAATTCCGCGCGGTGGTGACGCGCTATTTCGAAATCAACGGGCGTTTTCCGTTCGCCTTCCGACAGGCGTTTGGCAGAGAATCGCCCATCAGTAATTTGTGGAAATACCCTGAGTTGGTGCTTGTCGATTGGGAAACTGGCAGCTCACCCGATGAGGAAATGAGCCTTGATGAGACGATGCTCGCATTTAAGCAGCGGCTGGGGATTGCACCCTTTCAGTTACACGCGGCAAGGCTGCGGATCCAGCCATCGCTGCAAACATACCGGGAAGATTTTTTCCAAACTCTGGCCGTCTCAATGTGGGCGCAGGGCGGTGAACTCATTTACGCCGCTCCGGTTGAAGACGGTGCCTTGGCAGATGGACTCCGCCGCCTGAGTGCCTGCTTCGGCGTGGGTGTGACTTTGTTTGGTCTAACAAGTGAAACGCTAGATGATCTGCCACGGCCTGCGAATATCCTCAATGCCCATCCGCGCGAGACTGAAGCGATCATGGCGAAGCTGGATATCAATCGCCTTGCTACCGCGAAATCCCGCCCTCACTTGGATTGGACTGCGCTGAGTGCTATGCGAAATGAATCTGAAGAAGCCGAGAAATTAGTGATGTGGCTGACCAAGTGCATCACTGAACGTAGGGCCGAGGGATTTAAAGAAGACTAGAGACCGCGAGTGAGTTGGACATTCCAGAGCGTGGCGATTCTTGGCTCAGGTGCCGTGGGCCTCTATTACGGTGGCAGACTGGCGGCTGCGGGGGAAGACGTGAAATTTCTGGTGCGCGGAGATTTTGACTCGATTTCCCGCCATGGGCTGGAGGTGAAAAGCATCCACGGCGATTTCCATTTGGATGCGCCTCAGGTCTATCGGACTCCTTCTGAGATCGGGCCTGTGGATTTGGTGATCGTGGCATGGAAGGCCACTTCAAATGGACAGCTTGCCGCGATGTTAGGGCCGCTCCTGCACGCACGGACGCAGGTGCTGACGCTTCAAAATGGCCTAGGAAATTGCGAAAGCCTTGCGGAAATCGTCGGTCCTGAGCGGGTGATGGGTGGGCTTTGTTTCGTCTGTATCAATCGCATCGCGGCTGGCCAAGTCATTCATAGTGGCGGCGGCAGGGTCGCGCTGGGAGAATGGCAGCAAGGTGAAACTGGCAGGGCTGAGGAATTGGCCCGGAGATTCCGGCTGGCCAAGATCGAGGGCATCGCCACGCAAAATTTACAAAAGTCCCAGTGGGAGAAACTTGTTTGGAATATCCCATTCAATGGTCTCTCCGTGGCGGAAGGCGGGGTGACGACTGACGTTTTACTCGCAGCACCCGCCAACGTCGCATTGATCCGCGAAATCATGCAAGAAGTGATCCAGGCTGCCCGCGGTCAGGGTCTTGATTTAGCGGATGAGCTGATCGATTCAAATATCGAACGGACTCGCCCGATGGGGGCCTACCGCACATCGAGCATGATCGATTTCGTGGAAGGCCGCGAGGTGGAGGTGGAGCCGATTTGGGGAGAGCCGCTTCGGCGGGCTCGGCAGTGCGGAGTGGCCGTGCCGCAGATCGAGAAACTGCTCCACCGCATCCGGGTATGCATGGCGGAGCGTGGATGACCGTGAACGACTCCGCGAAATTTGTCTCAACCAGAATCTCACTTGTCGGGTGAAGGATTCTCGGCGACTATCGCATAGGAAATTAAAAGGATTTCTGAAAAGCTCCGATCTACGCTGGAGTAATTGTCGTTCGCTACGCACTCATGCCGCCGTCACCAGAATCACCCCACAAGAAGGTCGTCATTCCTGATGCTTTGCGGCTGCAGTTGGACGATTTCCGGCGCCATCTCTGGCGCGTGAAGATCATGGAGGCCACTGCGGCTGGCTTCACTGGGCTGATGGTTTCGTTTCTCTTGGTCTATTTGTTAGATCGGGTAATGCCTACGCCGGGCATCGTCAGGCTCATAATCCTCGTGGCTGGGGTGTCGCTTTTTGCGGTGTTTGCACCGTATTGGCTGCATCGCTGGGTCTGGCGGCAAAGGCGTGAGTCGCAGCTTGCGAGGCTGATCGCAAAACGCTATCCCGGCCTTGGAGATCGATTGCTAGGCGTAATCGAACTTCAAAACCAAGAAGGCTCTGCGGACACCTTCTCGCCACGGCTGCGAGAGGCGGCGATGGAAGCTGTAGCCGCTGAAACTGGGCAGCGCAAACTTGCTGAAGCGCTCCCTCCGCAACGCCATCTCCGTTGGGCACTGGTAGCACTCATCCTCACTGGGGCTGCGGTTGCAGTTTTCACCCTGACTCCGCGTGCCAGTCAAAATGCCTTTCAGCGCTGGCTGATGCCCCTATCTGATACGGAGCGCTACACTTTTACCAAACTCGAGAATCCACCCCGTTCGCGTGCTGTGGCATTTGGCGAAGCATTCGATATCGAGCTACGGCTTTCAAAGCAATCTGAACAACGCCCGAGCACAGCCACTGCCCGCTATGGCTTGCAGGCTGAGCTATCCGCAAAACTCGCGAAGGACACCTACCGCTTCACTTTCCCAGGCCAGCAAAGCCCCGGGCGGGTGATGTTTAAAATTGGTGATCTCCTCCACGAAATGAAAATCGATCCGATGCAGCGCCCTAGCATCGAGTTGATTAATGCCACCGTTATCCAGCCTGCCTACCTAGGAATTCCAGAAAAAACCATGGATCTCAACACCGGCGTGCTCAGCGTTGTGGAGGGAAGCAAAGTCCGCTTCGATTTACAATCCAGCCGCCCGCTCAAAGTGGCTACTTGGGGTCCCACTCGTGCGCAGACCCTTGACGAGACAACCGAGCAAAGCCAGCGCTTCATCCCATCATCAGGAGATTTTCAAAACATTGGTTCGCGCGCTAGCAGTCCATTTTTAGAGATCGGCTCGATTCCTTTTGAAATCCCACTGCAATGGACGGACGTGCTTGGCCTAGCGGGTGAGGATGGATTTAAAATTCGGATCAATGCCACCCAAGATGCGGCTCCCGCGTCCTACATGCAGGGCATCGATCGGCAAAAGGCCATTCTCCCCGAGGAGACGGTGGAATTTGAAGTGCTGGCAGAAGATGATTTCGGGGTGAAGGAAATGGGGATCGAGTGGAGCGGCGAATTCACACGCCTCACGGATGAGCTCCCGGCGAAAGATTCATTGAAACTCGCGGCAGGCGGCGCGGAAAAACGCCGCATCATTTTACCAGCCATGTTTTCGCCAATCGCATTCGATATCGTCCCGCAAAAAATCACGCTCCGAGCCTACTCTGAAGACTTTCTACCAAGCCGTGGGAGGATCTATTCTGAGCCGATCATCCTCTATGTGCTGACGCGGGATGAACATGCACAAATGCTCAAAAACAAGTTTGATCGCAGCATCAGCGAGTTCGAGGACCTTGCCCGCCGCGAGACGGAACTCCTCGATGAAAATGAGCGGCTCGAGAGGCTCACTGGCGAGGAGCTTCAAAAGGAGGAAGTTAAAAAGCGCTTGCAAGCCTCACAGCAAGCCGAGTCTGAGACGAAGCGCCGTATGGATGATCTCACCCAGCGCATGGAAAGCCTCATGAAAGATGCTGCCCGCAATGGTGACATCGAGAAGGAGACGCTCAAAAAAATGGCTGAGTCGCTGAAATCCATGCAAGAACTCAGCAAGCAAGATGTCCCGCAAGTGCAGGACAAACTTGCGGAATCTCAAGACCCAGCGAACGAATCCGCAGAGGCAGAAAAAGACATCAATGAGGCGGTAGAGGCGCAGAAAAAAGTCGTTGAGAAAATGCAAGAAGCCATTGCTAAAGCAAATGAGGCAAAGCGCCAATTCGAGGCCGGCACATTTGTCAATCGGCTCAAAAAGGCGGCGGAGGAACAAAATGGAATCGCCAGCTCATTGATCGAAGTATTCGACCGCATCCTCGGGAAACCCAACTCAAAAGTGGACCCATCCGATCTCCGCCGCCTCACCGAGGCCACGCGGCAACAAGGTCTTACCGCTTCCGATGTGCGCTGGATTCAAGAAGATCTAGGCAATTATTTTGGGCGCACGAAAAACGATGGATTTAAACAAATTCTCGATGCCATGAAGGTTTCCGGCATCGATATTGCACTCGAAGGGATTCGCAATCTACTCGCAAACAATCAATCCTACACCGCCACTGAAGGCTCTAAAAAGTGGGCAGAGCAACTCAGCCAATGGGCATCTCTCTTATCCAGCGAGAATGAGAAAAATGGCGGTGGTGGAGGTGTCGGTGGTGGGGCACCCAGTCCTGAAGATGAAGATTTCGAGTTCATGTTACGAGTGATGAAGCTCATTCAACAAGAGCAAGACATCCGTGCGCAGACACGCACCCTCGAACAACTCCGCCGCACGTTTCAAGAACCGCCTAGTCCTTCTGCCAAACCATGAAAACCGTGTTGATCACAATCCTGAGTTCGATAGCTTGCCAGACCTATTTACATGCCCAAGAAGCTTCACTTGTAGATGCGAAAGCGGATCACGAAAAAGGCACCGCAAAGATCGCGAACACGCAGGATGAACTTTCCGCGGATGTCCAGCAGCTCATCATCGAGCAGACGGTTCCTCAAGTGATCGAGCTTCTCAATCAAGTGGACACTATCATGGACGAGTCCACGGACCGCTTGGCCAATCAAGATACTGGCGGTGAGACTATCGCCGCACAGACCGAGGTGATCGAAAAGATTCACGCCGCTGCCAAGGAAAAGCAAAAGCAACAAGGCGCGGGCAAATCTGGCGGCGCCATGATGGAAATGATGGAACGCATGATGGGTAAAAAGCCCGGTGGCGAAGGCCAAGGCGAAGGCAAAAAGGGTGACAAGGCTGGTGAGCAAGGCGGTAAAGGCCAGACCGGATTATCTGATAGTGGCAACGCCCCGGTGGACGGTAGCCAAACAGGGAAAGATGAAACTCGCCACGTTCCCAAGGCTGCTGGCAGTGCGGGTGTCGCTTTGCCTGAGGAATTTAGGAAAGCACTGGATGCCTACAATCGCGGACTCGAACAAAACCTGAAATGACTCCCTATCTCATCATTGCCACCATCTCGTGCGCGGCGTGCGCAGGGATCGTGCATGCCCAAGATGCTCTGGGCCGGGCAGATGATACAATACCCGCGCAAGCTGAATTGATCTATGAGCGGGGGATGGACTTCCTCGCTCGCACGCAGAATGAAAAAGGATTTTGGAACGATAGTGTGGGTGCAGAGCCGGGCGTCGTTGGCCTGTGTGTGGCTGCTTTCCTTGCCCATGGCGAGGACCCTAACAACGGCCCGCACTCGAAATTAATTCGCTCGGGAATCGAATACATACTCACTCAACAAAATGCTAAAAACGGATATATTGGTTCTAGTATGTATAATCATGCCTTTGCTACTAAGGCTCTCGCTGAAGCGTATGGCGTGCTTGATGAACCGAAGATTGCACCCGCTCTTAAGCAAGCAGTTGAACTAATTGTAAGCTCGCAGAAGGCGAATCGCTTTGGGGCATGGCGCTACACCCCAGATAGCAAAGATGCGGACACCACGGTCACAGGTTGCCAACTCGTCACCCTATTTGCCGCGCGCAATGCTGGCATCGGTGTTCCTGATGAGGCCTTTAAGCGTGGGCTCGCCTATCTTGCCACTTGCCGCAGTAGTGATGGCTCTTACGGCTACACTTCTGCCTCGGGAGGGAAACCTACACTCACGGCCATCGGACTCTTATGCTACTCGCTGGCCAAAGATGAGGATTCTAAAAGTTTCCAAGCCAGCTTTGCATACCTTCAGAAAAATCTAGATTATAGAGATCGATACTATCCTTTCTATTTTGAATACTATATGTCTCAGGCATTGTTTCATGCGGATGATGCCGTCTGGCAAGAGTGGAATGCTCGGAACATCCGCTACTTGGCGACGATTCAGTCTTCTGATGGCTCCTTCCCCGGTAACCAAGGAACATCATTCAATACGGCGGGTGCACTCTTGTCATTGGCTTTAAATTATCGCTACCTTCCGATCTATGAGAAATGAGAGTTAGACTTTCCATTGTTTTTCTAGTGAGTTTGGTAGGGACGCTTGAGGCTGTCTCAGCGGATTTGTTGCGATTTATCAATGGTGATCAACTGCACGGCACGTTTCAGGGCATCAACGTGGGGCCGCAAATTATATGGCAGCGCGAGGATCTGGCCGGTGATGTGGAATTTAAAACTACCGATGTCCGGCATCTAGTCCTCAATGGAGGGAAATCTAACAAGAGCCTTGCCTCATTATCCCATCTTGCGAGTATCAATGGCGATCGTTTCCTAGGCACCATCAGTAGCATCGATTCCGAATCCATCACGCTCACCACGCCCTACGCAGGAGTGTTGAAATTCCCTCGTAGCCAAGTTGCGATCATCGCGCCATCCCCAGTGGGCGGGCGGATTTTCTATCATGGGCCATTTATCGAAAATGAGTGGCAAATGGAGAATGCTTCATTTCCCGAGGGCTTCCTTGCGCCGCAAGCTACACCCGCAAAAGAGGGGGCGGATCCAGCCGGGCCGGAGCCATGGGTGTTTTCAGGCTCATCTTGGATTTGGCCGCACAAATCCTCAGGCACCTCTCTAATCCACCGCTTTGAAATGCCAGATAGGGCGGTTCTCCGCTTCGATCTCGCGTGGAAAAATCGTTTATCTCTTGCGGTGGCATTCCAAGCTGATTTTGCCCAGGCTCAAGAAGAGAAAGATGCCGAGCCGAAGGATAGACGCGCAAATCGCTTCGTCCCGGGAGACTCAAGTGCCTTGCCGCTGTTGTTTGGAAATAGCTATGTGATGCATATTTTTCCGAATCATATCATGCTCTACCGCACTGCGGTAAATGGTGATGCTGTGACGAGCCTTGAGAGGGTTCAAGTGAGTTCTAACAATCTGCGGCTGGGAGACACCGGGAAAGCGACTTTAGAAATTCGCAGCAATCGTCTCAGTGGACGCATCTCACTTTTCATCAATGATGAATTCGCTGCGCAGTGGAGTGATCAAGTTATCCCTGCGAAACTTATCACAGATCAGCCTGCCAAACGCGGCTTCGGTTTCGTAGTCCAAGCGGAAAACACTTCCGTGCGCATTTCAGATATCATCGTTGCGGAGTGGAATGGGATGCCTGATTCCGCGCGTAGTTTGCAAGTGGATGATCAAGACATCGTGCTTCTAACTAATGGCACAGACCGTTTCTCAGGTGATGTGAAATCTCTCGAGGATGGGAAGCTCAGGCTCGTCGGGAAGTTTGGTGAATTTTTATTTCCTCTTGAAGAAGTCGCAGAAGTTCGTTTTGCAAAGTTGAGTTTAGTGGCTCCCTCAGAGCAAGCGGCTGGCGAAACTGTCATCCGCTTCAGCCCCATCGGCCATATCACTGGTAAGATTCTTTCGTCAGATCGTTCCAACTTGCGATTGCGCAGCGCATTACTTGGAGACCTTTCATGCAGCCTTGAATCTGCCATCATGCTAGAATTCCAACCCTCTAACAATTTGATCGATGACTGGAACTCAGAATTCTAAGATAATCCTTCGTTTACTGCCTCTATGTGCAGGAATCATGGTGGGGCCATCCCGTGCAGACGAGATCCGCTTGGCAGGAGATGAATCCCTGAGCGGTAGTATTGTTTCGATCAGTGAGGGTGGCATCGTAGAGCTTACAAGCCCGATTTCCCCTGATCCTATTCGTCTTAATTCTGGGGCTGTCGAAAAGGTATTGTTTAGTCCGCACAGTGATACTCAGACATCTGCTACAGCGATGATGGAACTTATTAATGGAGACAGGCTACCAGTGATCCTCTCAGCCATTGACGAAAATTTCCTCACGGTCATGACCGAGTATAGCGGGGTCTTGACCATCCCGAGGAAAATTTCAAAGTCGCTTCAACTGGGCATCCGCCATTCACAGGTTTTCTATACTGGGCCACAAAATCTCGATGAATGGACATCTGGCGCAGAGGCGAACCAAGCTTGGAGGTTTGAGAATCAAGCCCTTGTCGCAAACGGCCAAGCGTATGTGGCGCGGAAATTTACTCTGCCGATTCAATTCTCGGTGGCATTCACGCTGAAATGGCAGGGCAACCCAAATTTTCAAGTGTCTCTTGCAGATCCGCTTACTGCCAAAAGCAAGCCTACGGACCGCTACTTACTACAATTCGGTGCGAATGGATTTGAGCTCAAACGTGAATCATCGAGTGGCACTCGTTATTCTAATGTGATTCTATCCAATAGAACTCCAGACCAGTTTCCTGATCAATCAATCGATATACAACTCAAGGTAGATCGTAAATCTTCACGTCTTCAGCTTTGGATCAATGGGGTGTTAGATGCATCCGGTATTGATCCTGTAGCAGAGCCACCGGCTGGAGGTGGAATCGCTTTTACGAGTCAAATGGCGAATGGAAATGAGCTGGTGGTTAAGAGTATTCGCGTTGCGGATTTTGATGATTCGAGAGAGCGACATCTCGCAGAAAAACGCGGTGAATCGAAAGCAGACAGCCTAATAAGCCGCGACGAAGAGCGGTGGAGTGGAAAACTTTTAAATACCCACAAATCTCCAGAGGGTCTTATCTTTTCATTCAAGAGTGATTTTCAATTAGAACCGCTCGAGATTCCTGAGTCTGAAGTATCAACATTGTTTTTCTCCA
>JAYULG010000262.1:0-11077 GCA_043763755.1 Akkermansiaceae bacterium
TGCGCTCGATCTCACGCTCATCCGGGGTTCATCCTCCGGAGCGTGGCATGTTCTCGCCCTTTCCATTTTCGTATATCTACTCGGTTTGGCCACTGTCATCTGCGCTTGGTTGCACGTGCCAATATTGATGTTGACGAGCTTTTTAATGCTTGCAGTGGCGCACTTTGGATTTGGCGATACCGGAGAAATAACCGGCCTCCAACGTGCCCTCGAAATCATCGTCCGCGGTGGGTCTACTATCGTAATACCGCTGTTTTTTCAAACGGCCACCACCCTTGAACTTTTCACCATACTCGTGGGGCCTGAGTCCACCACGGCAATGCACGCCGCCAGCCAAGCAATCATGCCAAGTGCTGGATGGATCTGGAGCTTGTGCCTTATTGCTAGTATTTCATGGCGCGTATCAACCCGCAGGCCAGGTTGGCTGCTGGCGATTTTAGAACTCATCTTAATAGCTGCCGTCTTCGCTATGCTGCAGCCATTGATTGCGTTTTTACTCTATTTCAACTTAATCCATTCTGTCCGCCACCTAGCGGATCTCGGAGCCGCACGATTCCCCAAATCAGGTCACTGCGCTTGGCGTTGGTTATTGAGTGAGAGTCTCCCTTTAACGGTAGCTACATTGATACTCGCTACCATCGCTTTCTATCTATTCAGACATTCTATCAACTTTAATGAGAATATTACGCGAGTGATATTCTGGGGATTAAGTGCCCTGACTATACCTCACATGGTCCTCGTCGCGTGCTGGCACCTGCGTGGTGAGCGCCCACCCGGCGACTTATTTTATCAGCAAAAGTCTGAAAGCACTTAGACTTCCATTTCTCGGATCACTAGAATCTATAATGTCATGAATTACAAAAGGCCGCCCCCTTCAGATTGGCGAAGTGGGCGGCTACAGTGATACTTTGAGAGCTGGCAACAATCTCTCGTGAAGTGACAAAAGTCTATTTGATTGCGCCGTTCATCCCGCTTGGGAAAAACAGACCCGAGTTTGCATTGATAGCACCATAAACAATGTTCAGCACTTGGCGGGTATTGCGGCTGAAAGTAAGAGAATTACCATCAGTAGGGACTAAATTTGCAGTAGCATTGCGCCGGATGCCCTGATCAAGGCGGGCACCTCCGGCGGGTTGGTTATCAAGTGAGGCGCGGACATCTGAGATAGAGTTCGTCAAATCCTGCACGGCTGTGCCGCGCGAGTAGAGAACAGTCCGCACGCTCCCGGCGTGATAGGCTTCCACCGCGAGAATACCGGCAGCAGCCTCAAGATAGCTTTTATTAGAAATTAAAGGGCTAGCGCCTTTGTAGGCAGTCACGCCTACATCTTCAAAAACAAATGCACCTAGTAGAAAGTTTACTTCGTTTGCAAAGGGATCAAAGTTTGGAACACCGATCAGGCTCCCTAACGCAGCAAAGCTTTCACGTAAATTGATCGCTGGGCGAGCGACTTTTGCGCCCCCTAACACCTCACGCAGAAATCGAACATGGTTTGCTTCATCAATCGCAATTTCATTCGCATAGTCCTCAAAGGCTGGCGTCTGAAACTGAACTTTAGGATTTGCTTTCACCGTCGTTGGCCCCGCAGTGCCGCTGCCATCGGTGCCAATGACTGCCCCCTCAAGGCCGAGGCCAGTGGTCGCATACAAATAATATTCAGCTTCTAGATACTCAAGGTTGAGCGCAAAATTTAGAATTGCGAGGTCCAAATCCACCCCCGGTTGGCTAGGGCCAGCGGGAGTAACAGGTCTGGTAGGGCGTGCTCTGCGTTCAGCATTCGCTGTCCCTGCGAGAGCAATTGCAGAAGCGGCACTGGCGGCTCCTGCGAGCCCTAGCTTGCTGAGGAACTGCCTACGCCCGTCAAGTATGAGAGGTGAGTGGAGGTGAATGTTGTTATCACTCGCGATAGATTCGATTTCGTTTGTTTTCATAAGTGTTTTTTAAAGCGCTCTCACCGTGCTGCGCGAAGAGATTTACAGCGATGGGGTAGAACCCTACTTCGTATAGTAAACTTCTAGTCGGGTTTTACCCTATATTAATTAAGCTAAAATGTAACTACTAACCTTTCCACGTTTAAAAATTAAAACACCAAAATACACATGAAACCAAAGCATTCCACATATTCGAGGTTCGCCTTTCCTTCTTTGATCATTCTACCTGCGATGTTGCAGCTTACTTCAGCCGCGATCATTGCTCCAGATGCTGCTGGAGATGTCTCTATAGCGCCAAACACGGTGGCAGCCAATACTGTCGCCGCAAGTGGAGGGACATCAAGTGCCCCACGAGTGACTATCGGTACTGGCGCGATTCTCACTGGCGATGCGATCGTGCAAAACGGGGTGCTCGTCACTGCACCTGACTATACTATTTTGAATTCAGGTAAAATCAGTGGTGCGAAGGAGGGCGTATTTACGAATTCCAGCGACCTAACAGTCTTTAATGTTTTCTCACCTACGGCAGGTGGAAGTTCAATCATGGGTGAAACTGATGGAATCCTTGCTGGCAATGGTCTTACTATAGTCAATGAAAGTTTCGGCACAGTTTCTGGAAATGGAGTTACTGGCCTTGGTATATTTTCTGCAAATGGCCTATCCGTCTTTAATGACCCCAGCGCAAACATCACTGGCAAACTGGGTGGAATCTTAGCCGGGGATGATGCCGAGATAACCAATGGAGGTAGCATCTTAGGGAACGGCGGAACAGGTATTGATCTTGGTAATAACGGATTTGTGAATAACAGCGGTGTCATCATCGGAAATGTTGGCGTTTCCGCTGCCTCATCCGGAGTCACGCCAATTGGCCTTGAGTTAGTGAACAGCGGTGAAATTCGATCGACTTCTACGGGACTAATTAAAGATGCTGTCAAGGGTTCAGCAGCAGCAGATAGCATCACGCTCAATCAAGGATCACTAATTGTAGGTAACATTTTTGGGGATGCAGGAGCAGATACTCTCACAATTAATGGTGGTATCATCACACCGGGCGGAATCAGTAATGTAGTGCGCGGAGATGTTGAGAGCTTTGCAACTGTAACTAAAGCAGGTCCTGGAGTTGCGTTTATCGGAGCGCCCCAAGATGTCAATGCAGGCTTTGACGTCTTTGCGGATACGATCAACATCACCGGAGGTGGCCTTTACATCAATGGAGATATTGCTGGTGATACCTCTCTATTTGCGACGATCAATGCAAATGGTGCTGCACTTGGCGGAACAGGTATATGGACTGCAAACGTCAATATCTTCACAAACGGGATCAGTGCTGGGGCGATCCCAATCAATCTCGATGCAGTTCCAGAAAACTCAGTGGGATCAGTTCAAATCCTAGGCGATGTCGTCCATAGCGCGAACTCTTTCATTCGTGTGGATATCGTGCCCAACACTCTCATCAATGATGGAATCAACAGCGACATCATTGAACAATCTGGGATTGGCTCTACCTACACTGTAACTGGCGCAAATCTCCGTCTTTCACCTACTTCTCTCGATAAGGTAATTACACCTGGGAAATATACTATAGTCGATAGTGATGAAGCAATTGTAGGCTTTGGCGCACTTGGTTCCATCGGTGTGCAATTCAATTCAAACATCACCAGCACGGGTGCATTCTCACCAAGTGGATCTGGGCCAGACTTTAGAAATTCGGTGCTTACGGAGAATTTCACAACTCTTACCCTTGGCGATGCAAGTACTAACCTTGAAGTAAACGTGAAGTATGACTTTGCGACCCTCCCGGGCTTTAGCAACAATCAACAAGCATTCGGCGCAGCGCTCGATCAGCTAGCACTTCAGCTTGGGCTAGGCCTCGCAGAGCAGGATTTAATTAGTGCACTAGCTCTCTCCGATATCGACTCGGTGCAATCCACGCTCATCGCGATAGGACCAGAGAACATGTTCACGGTATCTAATAGCATTATAAACAGCAATTACCGCCTGCACCGCATGATACAAGACCGTATGGCGGCATCTAGGGCAGGCTCGGACTCAAGCACGCCGACGATGATCCCAGCAAAGTATGATGCAAAGGGAGGTATGGTAAGTGAGAGCTTTACCACCTCCGGCGGATCTGCTCCATCGAATTCTTTCTGGGGATCTATCTCTGGTGATCGGCAAAGTTACGATGGTTCCAGCGAAGCGATCGGTTCTGATGCAGATGTCGGTGCCGTCACTGCCGGATATGATTACCATTTCAATTCTAACTTCATGATCGGTGGCTTGGTGGATGCATCGTCCGCGGATCTAGATCAGGCAGATATTGATAGTATCCGCTTTGCAGTTTATGGCACCTACGGCGAATCCATGGGATTCTACAGTGACTTTATTGTAGGGTATGGCATGCATGATTTTGATCAGACTTCAAAAGTTTTAGGAAACGATTTTAGTTCCGATACAGATTCTGACAGTTTACAAGCGCTGTTGACCGCAGGTTACACTATGGGTTCTTCTTCCGTAAAACACGGGCCGTTTGTAGGTGCCGAGTATCAGAACCTCAATGTAGATGGATTCGACCGCACGGGGGGCGGAGTCGGCCTCCAAGTTGCGGACTATGATGTAGATTCATTACGTGGATTAGTGGGCTACCGTATCAATGTAAGGTCAGGGGCATTTTCCCCCTATGTTTCTATTGCGTATGCTTATGAGTTCGATGGTGAAGCGCAAAATGTGGATGCAAGTATCGCTGGAGTGCCATTTTCCGTTCGAGGAAATGACCTAGAGTCTGCCATCCTGATCACTGCGGGAACGGGTTACGACATCACGCGTAATCTTGTGCTTGATCTGGGATACCGTGGCGAAATTTCCACTGATGATGATGGACTATCGAGCCACGGCGGGTCTATCGGGCTGAACTATAGCTTCTAAATCATTCCGTTTTAATTCAGACGCCGCAGGTGATCGTGATGGATCACCTGCGGCTATTTATTTTCTACAGGAGACTAAATAGATGATTCGTCACGGCGTGTTGCGCGATGGAAGTGCCAGCGGATTTCTTCTTCGTAACTGAGAAGGTTAGGATAGATTCTCCCACTCGATGGGTCTTGTAATGTCATACTAAGGCGTTCGATTGGTAGCCAATGCCTCATCATTGCGAGGACTCCCAATTCCACTTTGATATCTTTCCAGCGCACTGAGATATCATGAAAGAATAATACGTTGTCTTCGCGCAGTGATGCGTGAAGACGATGGGGTCCTGAGCTGAAAAAGAAATCAATTCGGAATTGCAGTTCATTACGCTCAAGGCTCAACCGTTCCGTCAATACGCGAGGGATTTGTCTTCCGGCGAAACGGTCTATCTTGTGAGTAACCTTCGATTCAATTTGTAGCTTATCGAAAAATCCTGCTGCGATGAATACAAGATCTTCAAGTGGGCGTGTCATCATTTTCCCCATCGAATTTGTGAAAATCAAGTCGTCCTCTTTCCTTTTAAGTCCTTGAATTTGAAAACTGTCATGTAGCAGGGGAACGTCTAAGTCTGCCACGATGGCGGTGGGAAATTGGTGTTTCTGAAGAGCGATCTGGAAAGCGAGGGCTTCCTGATAGGTGAGGGCAGACACTACGATACCATACATTTCTCGTTGGAGCTTGGCACAATCTGCGCGGGCCAATGATCCTACGTCTTTTATCGCGGCTTCGAGATCTAAACGGCTGATCGATTGAGTGAGTGACTCTTGAAGGAGGGAAAACGTTTTCATGAAGGCTTCTTAAGCGGAGTCATACTAAAATGTGCATGTAAATAATTAGCTTGGGAAACGAAGTGATGGGACTCAACTTAGTCATTACTGACTCGGGATGTTCTTCGTTCAGATGTCTATAGTTTTTTCTTTGGAAGGTGGTGCCCAGCCATCATCGGTGGTGTCAGTTGCAGCGTCCGACCGCATGAGTTCATCAAATGCAGTCACTGACTCGCGGGCGACATCTAGAAACTTCTCGCGATCATGGCGATGGCGGGCCATCCGACGCACGGATGCCTCATCGTTTTGGCGGTAGAGCTTTGCCACCCGCAAGGCGGTGTAGGCGGGTATGCCAAGTTCGCGCATGACATCGGTGCCCATGTTTAGCGAGGAATCAAGGGTTTCCCGATAGATTCTTTGTTCGCCCAGATCGAGGTAATCATAGGCTTCCACGCGGCTGTGAGCGCGGAGGAATATCTTCAGGTGTGAAAAATCCCGCTTCACCGCCTCAATGATGCGCGTAGTGGTTTCAGCATCTTTAAGTGCAATGACGAGAATCTGCGCACGTGCTGCTCCAGCGATTTCGAGTAGGTCCGTGCGCGCGGCATCGCCGTAAAATACTGGAATGCCGATGGAGCGCAGCGTTTCTACTTGATCCTCGTCATGATCCAGAACCGTGCAGCCAATTCCTTGTGAGCGCACCAAGCGGCCCACCACATGCCCAAAGCGACCAAATCCACAAATGATCACTGCTGAGTCCTCATCTTTTACATCGCTTTCCCTAGCTTTGCGGATTTGTGGTTTGCGGCGCTCATTCCAACGCACGCTTGCGAGGATCAAAAGCGGAGTGGCTGCCATCGTGATGGCCACCACTGCGATGAGTGTGCGCGAGATATCTTCGCCAAATATCCGGCTACCGGTAGCTAAAGAAATCAATACAAATGCGAACTCGCCGCCGGCTGCGAGTGCTGCGGAAAATAAGATAGATGAGCCAGTGGTGGAGCCATGGAACTTTGATAGGGCAAATAACAATGCACCTTTTAGAACGAGTAGCCCGAGTGCGATTCCAAGCACCGTCACCCAGTGTGCGCCGATGTGGCCGAAGTCGATACCAATGCCCACTCCGAGAAAAAATAATCCTAAGAGAAGCCCTTTGAACGGAGCCAAATCGCTCTCGAGTTCGTGCCGATATTCGCTACTGGCAAGCACCACCCCGGCTACGAATGCACCAAGCGCGGGCGATAGTCCTACCTGTGTCATGAGCAGCGCCACACCGATGACGAGCAGCAATGCAGTGGCGGTGAATGCCTCCCGTTGGCGTGTCGCGGCGATGGCTCTAAACAAAGGTCTGGTGGCCAATCGCGCGAGAAGCACCACGGACAATACTGCGGCAAGCGTGGCAAGTGCTTGTGCCCAGCCGGGTAGCCCATCCATCCACGAGCTGCCGCCATGACTGGACGCTACATTTCCAATTTCGCTCGCGGCTAGCAGTGGAAACAGCGCCATGATGGGAATCACCGCGATGTCTTGGAACAACAGCACTCCAAACGAATTTTGCCCTGCATCAGTCCGCATCAAGCCACGTTCATTGAGCGATTGTAAAATGATAGCCGTGCTCGAAAGGGCAAGGATCAGCCCGATAGCAAGCGCTGCCCGCCACTCAAGACCAAACATGAGTGCGATCCCTGCGATGGCCGCTGTGCTGGTGAGGACTTGAAGCGTGCCTAGCCCGAGGATTTTTTTCCGCATCTGCCATAACTTCGCGGGTTGTAACTCAAGCCCTACCAAAAAGAGCATCATTACCACCCCAAATTCTGCAAAGTGCATCACCTGCTCGCCCTCGCGGCCAATCAGCTTCAAGCCCCATGGCCCGATGAGCGCACCCACGAGCAGATAGCCAAGAACTGCGCCAAGGCCGAGGCGCTTACCAATGAGTACTGCAAGTAATGATGCAGCCAGATAGATGAACGCATTGATAAAGGCTTTTTCGTAAATCATTCCGTATGCTCGCTAGGTGTTTGCCAAAATCTACAGTTTCCATCACGCAGATTTTCGAGCCAATGACGGTATCCCTGCACACAGATGGGTAACTCTGTGTCATTTAAGTTATTACTATCATGCACCACGTGAGCTTGAGCATAGTTCATACCGCACAATCGCGCTGTTTGTGCAAACGGTGCGAGCAATTCGCGGATCGTGAAATGGTTCTGCCCGCCACGTTGGTAGTCCTCCATGGCCCCACCAGCGGAAATG
Source organism: Akkermansiaceae bacterium (assembly GCA_043763755.1). Taxonomy (GTDB): domain Bacteria; phylum Verrucomicrobiota; class Verrucomicrobiia; order Verrucomicrobiales; family Akkermansiaceae; genus Luteolibacter. The sequence continues at coordinate 7,919 of JAYULG010000262.1, forward strand.
GAGTGGGCCAGCGTTTTGCCATGCAAAGCGGTGCCACTTTGGCCAAAAGCCCAGCCGTAGGTGAGCACGAGATCAAGCCACTCTTTGATAATTGCTGGGCTGCTATACCAATAGAATGGATGCTGCAAAACGATATGCTGATGCTGCTCTAGCAAGCGCTGCTCTGCCGGCACATCGATCAAAAAATCCGGGTAAGTTTCATACAAATCATGTATTGTGATACCTCCCACATCGTGCGCTGCATGGACGAGCGCGCGATTGATCTTCGACCTCGAAAATGCGGGGTGCGCGAAAAGTATAAGGACTGATGGATCATTCACGCCCCGAGAAAATGCGATGCGGAACTAAACGCAAGTCAGAAAGCCAATTCGTTCTAACATATACATCACAGCACCAGCTCGATTCCAAAGGTAGGTGCTATTTCCGCGAGAAGAATTTGTTCCTGCATATCCGGTGCGTGGATCGGCATGCCATGCGACCATGGTTTGCCAATTTTGAGAAACATCTCTTCGAGGCCCGCTGGCGTTACTAGGATCAAAACCTCAGCGTTCGCATCACTCTGATTCTCGAAGCGATGCTGGTTTCCCCGAGGCATTACCAGCGTCATCCCTGCGGTGGCATCCACCGCCGTTTCACCATCATGAAACCGAAGCGTCCCACTCAGCATGTAGAAAATTTCTATCTCGTTGCGATGAATGTGCGCAGGCGGCCCGCCGCTTGGTGGAACTGTCGCATGCCATAGCGCAAAGGCTCCATCTGATTCCTTTCCGGTCACGAGAAACCGATAGAGGTCTCCGGCTGCGACTACGCAGCGGTCATTGTTCTCACGGCGAGCCAGATGGATCGGAGCAAGTTTTTGCAATTCCTCTTCTGCCACTGGCAATTCTATCCCGTATTTCGCGGCGATCTCTGCAAACTTTTCAACTCCCAGTCCCACGACTTCTCGCTGAAATGATTCAAATCCCGCCGGACTACAAATCACAATTACCTCACTATCTTCATCTAGCAGGTGGCTAGGCTGATGCGCCACCTCGCCGGGGAGATGGATCGCCTCGCCTGCCACTAAATCCGCTTCTGCATTGCCACCTCGGAAATGCAAGCCGCCGGAAAGAAGATAGAAACACTCAGAAAATTGATGGCGGTGAGGTGGTGTGGAGCCACCTTTTTTCGAGTTGGATCGTGTAATGCAGATCCGCCCATCAGTCATTTCACCTGTGACTAGATGCTGGGTAGGGAGTCCGTGGAAGGACACAGTAGCTACTCCTTCGTGCGGAACGACATAGGCTTTGGGAAAATCATTCATTCTTTTTATTCCTCGGAATCCACGCTGCGGGCCACTCGGAATCCGATGCCATTGTTCGGGTTATTTGGCAAGTTGCCGTAGCGAAATGCTACGCGGCATTGACTCCCGAGGGCACCCCAACTGCCGCCCCGGAAAACGCGATAGGCGCCCGTAGTTCCGCCCGTAGGATCTTGCGCGATGTCTGTGGCATATGCACCATATCTATCCCAGTTCCACTCAAACATGTTTCCCGCCATGTCATACAAACCATAGCCATTCGGCTGAAAACTCCCTATGGATGAACTGTAAGGTTCAGATCCTACCTGATATGTCGGATGGTAGCCACGAGTCGTGCTCACATCGTAGCCTGCCGCAGCAGAGCTATAGTAATTTGCCTGAGCATGAGTGATGGTATCTCCCAGCGGAAAATTTTTGCTGATCGCACCGCCGCGCGCTGCCTTTTCCCATTCGGCTTCGCTTGGGAGGCGGTAACCATTTGCCGCCCAGTTGCATTCAGGGACGTTTGCCCCGCTCCGGCAAATGATGGTGGCTATAGTATAACAAGGCACCAGCCCATCTTTTTCGCTACGTGCATTGCACCACTTCACCGCAGCGTACCAAGAGATGCTATGCACTGGGTGGTAAATCCCCTTAAGTCCCGCAGCGCCAATTCCAGTGGGTAAATCGGTATAACCCCGAGTTGTCCCCCAGCTCCGCACGCTTTCCCAGAGCTCCGTGGTCACTTCATACTTACCCATGCGGAAGGCACTCATTTTGACAGTTCGCACCGGTAGCTCGTCGGCAAAACCTACTTTAGCAGTGGACTGGTCTCCCATTTGGAAATCTCCCGCTGGGATCAACTCGAAGCCTGTTGGCTCCAGAAAACCTCCGTCTAGCGCCAAGCGAAAGAACCCGGATTTGATGCTGGCTTGATAGGGCGCCGTCATCATTAGATTATTTCCTGTGCCTGTCATCACTCCGCCCTTGCCCTGCCAAGTATCGCTTTCCATAGAATCGGATTGCTGGAGTTGATAACTGCGCCCGAGGACCGATGGCTTTACCGTGAACTTCAAAGTTCCACCGCTGATCTCAAGCTGAGGTGCTACGAGTTCTCCGGGAGTGATAGCCGGTGCGCCCGCAGCAGGCTCCACTAATGCTGCGCAAAAACATATAGTAATTGCACAGAAAGAATGACGTGTGATTCGCCGCGAAGTAATAGTCGCGATAGTTTGAGTCATCATTTTAAAGAAATGGAAATGAGTCATAGGTCGGGTGGGAAAATGACTCACTGCGGCCTAGGCAGAGGTTCCTCACCTAAACGCCGATCCAGATCTGCGACGCGATCCCACGGGCATCGCTTGCGCTGATACTTGCGCCACACCACGTCACGAAGTGCCCGCCAGATCGCCTCGGTGGGTTCCTCCACCCGATCCCAAGTGGGGTCTCGCTTTTGAGTAGTGGTCAGCAAGCTCCACTTGCCGCCTTGGTAATTGCCGCGGTAGTAGCGTTTCCCATCCTCATCATTTTCCGTCCACTCGTGACTTTCCATGGCAAGATACTGCCCCGCGCGTAGCTGGGTAACAAGGTGAGAATCTCGGGAAAAAATCCGGGTGGTAAATGGATCTTAAGGGCTTGGTGAGTTTGATGAAGCTTCAAGGGCTAGGCACCAGCGACACATTGAGACGGTAAAATTGACGTGTTGCCGCGGGTAATGTTCTGGCTTCAGTGAATTGCACGGGCACCCTCCCTCCGGCGGCGATTCCTTCCTGTGGCGCTAGCACACCCGCACCCAAGTTCACCCAATTTCCGATGCCCGTTTTCTCAGCAAGGGTCGTCCAAGTATCGCTTGCTAAGGTCGGGCTTTTTTGAATTTGGGC
>JAYULG010000263.1:0-3085 GCA_043763755.1 Akkermansiaceae bacterium
TTCCTTATCTGCCGCCTCATGTGTCTGGGGTAATCGAATCAAGTGAGGATCTCATAAGCTGGCAAATTGAGCCGGATGAAGTTTTACGCTATCCTCCACTCAGTAGTGGCTTCGTCGGCAGCTTGATACCTGAAAGCACATCTACTTATTATACCCGTGGCATTACGATAGACACACCGAAGCGCTACTACCGTCTTGCAATTCAAAAGTAGTATCTGCCACAATGCTCGTGCAGAAATTCGCCCGAGATTTAATGATTGCTCAGCGCTAATGGATAAACGGCCTCACCGATACACCATGCGCGGCAAAGTGAGCTTTTGCTTCGGCCACAGTGTGCATGCCGAAGTGGAAAATACTGGCTGCGAGCACTGCATCCGCCTTGCCAGAACCGAGGACTTCTACCATGTGATCCAGATTTCCCGCGCCACCACTGGCGATGACGGGGATGCCAACAGCAGATGATACTGCGGCGGTGAGCTCAATATCATAGCCAGCTTGCGTGCCATCCGCATCCATGCTGGTGAGCAAAATTTCACCGGCCCCACGGCGCCAGACTTCTTTCGCCCACTCGACGGCATCAAGCCCCACAGCGGTTCGCCCGCCATGAGTGTAAACTCCCCATTTCCCTGGGCCTTCGCGCTTTGCATCAATCGCCACGACGATGCATTGGCTACCGAATGCGCGGGCACCTTCATCGACGAGTCCAGGATTCGTCACCGCAGAAGTATTGATCCCGACTTTATCTGCGCCTGCTAGAAGCATCTCTCGCATATTATCCACGCTACGGATGCCACCACCCACCGTCAGTGGGATGAAACATTTTTCTGCGGTGCGTCGCACCACATCCACCATCGTATTGCGCTTGTCTGACGAGGCGGTGATATCGAGAAACACCAGTTCATCGGCCTGTTGCTGATTGTAAGCGATGGCGCATTCCACCGGATCTCCGGCATCAATGAGATCGATGAAATTTACACCTTTCACCACCCGGCCATTGGTCACGTCTAGACAGGGGATGATTCTCTTCGCAAGCACGCCGCGAGCTAAGCGAGGGATCCATGCGCCGCCAAGCAAAAGCGACCGTAGATGATCAACTCCTAAAACAAACGATCCGACCTAGATGGGAAAACAGAACGTATTGAATCCGCCCACTTCTGGCCTATTTCGAAGCATCAATGGATACTATTTGTCTGCCGCAATGTGCAGATAGTCTTAGGCATGACCTCAGTCAAAGTTCCTTGAGCCGGATGCATTTAGACGCATATCAAGTGATCAGTCGACAATAAAATCCTCTCTTTCTGGATACACCTGAAGGCGAATGGATCCATATTGTCCTTCAGAATTTTTGAAAGCGTAGAATTCCTGGAGGCCCCCCGCCATGTCGGGTCACCTTTTTTGGGCACCATACTTAAAACTAATCCTATAGCCATCATGCGGAGCGATTGCAGCGTGATATTCTCCGAGTTAAACTAGTTCGACACGCTCTAGGCTAACTCTAACACTCCAATCAAAATTTTCGAGACCAACATGCTTCCACTTCCTTGATGGAAGCACGATTGAATTACCCAGCTCGTTTGCCAAATGATTTCTTACTTTCACTAGGTTCCAAGCGTAAGCCCCAGAGCGTCCGCCGTCTGAAAAATCTCGGTCGCTCCGATGTGTTTGCGAGGAGCGTCGCATGTCACGCAGACATTATACGGACAAAGGGAAGACCCACATCATCCGGGAGTTTCAGAATCATCACGGCAGCACCGCCGACTTTTGCCGCCAACGCGGTATTTCCTGCCACACCTTCGCGAACTGGCGCCGCCGAACCGAAGCCTCATTCGCGATTTCCATAAAAGTTTCGATACCCTCAGCGTCATCGTCAGCGAGGAGCTACGTGAAAACCCGCTGTCGCGAAAAGTATTTGTCGTTCTCAACCGCCACGGGGATCGCCCTCAATCCCGAAGTACTTGAAATGGTATTGAGCGGCATCAAGCTCAAAGATGGCCTGCAGCGCACATGGTATAAATTGCCAAATAAAATTCTATATAAAGTTATATTAATCATCATAATTATCCTCCACTCGGAGATATCTCATCTATCTCTAGCCGCATCGTGACCCACGAAGATTTAGAAGAGCATAACCGCTAGATAAAGGATCAGATATCGATCCCCACCCAGCAGCTCGAATAACTCAAGCGCAAAGCATCGGCAGCCCAAATCTCATCAATGATGATACTGCCAAACCTCCGCATACCCCGCGATCAAATCTGCGCCCTCGCAAGCCGCCTGAAACCAGTGCCCCCACCCACCTTCGTCCCGAGACTCGAACTGATTCAAACGGCGGACCCTCGGGCGCTTACGGAAATGCTGCAGACGCTATTCCCCAAGGCAACATCCGGGGAGGGAGGGACCTAACTTGCTGGGAGGCACCCGGGACCGAGATACAGCATTATACCCGCGCACGTTATATTTTCCCGCTGGACTTAGCAGCTCACGTGATCAACCGCCAGTGGGATGCCTGGGGGTGCGGAGCGACGATCTGCTGGGAAAGCTGTTGATAGGAAAGGTGCCTTGAAACAACAATCGTTGTTTCCCTTTTTTCAGAGTCACGCTTTTCTTTTTTTGAACAATAAGATCTCAAGTGATCCCGCAGGAATGACCAAGCTGCACAAACGACGATAGGAGTGCGGAAGCGCCGGGAATGACGAGGACAGCACTTGACGCCGTAGCGCCCGGAGGTGGCCGCGCGAGCCGCCGTTGCCGACGACACGAACGACGTTCCCGAAGCGCAATTCCCAGAGCATCGCGACGGGAATCTTGGGGGGCCGGAGGCATGGTGCGTGAGTGAGTGGCAACGAACGGCAAGCACGATGCCGCAGGCCGGGGCGCGGAGCTTCTTCGCGGGTTGGGGGCGGGCGGCGAGCCGGGAGGCGGTGAAGCGGAGCGGAACCGGGGGGGCGGATTCCGCCTCCCGGCTGGCCGTGCGGGGTGAGGTGGCTGGAGGATGCGAATGATCACGAGCCTAACATGCGGCTGGCGCGGGAGCTGCATGCCGGAGGGCACTTGATAGTATGAAGTCATTTAAGCAACTGGCGCT
>JAYULG010000264.1:0-3062 GCA_043763755.1 Akkermansiaceae bacterium
TGCTAGCTAGCCAGCGAGCGGCACTTCCGGCTTTTTCAATCAATCCTAACGATGGCACGCGCAGGCTCGTCTTTGAGCTTCGTGAATCATACCGCCCTGGCGCGATCTATCAGGTCGAGGTCTCTCCCAACATGGATTTTAATTCATGGCAGAGCATCCAACGGCACTCGGGCACTTGGTCTAGTGACTCGAATCAAGCCAATGTCACCGAGACACCGCTGCCCGGGGGTGGAGTGCGCATCACTCTCTCAAATTTCCCGCGCGTCGCCGCAGACACCGCTTGCTTTTTCAGGCTCAAAGCCATTTTGCAATGAAATTTGAGATCTGTAGTCGTTGCTCCAGCATGGTTGCTAAGGCAACAGTTCAACGTAGAACATCGCGCAAAGATGCTAAGGAAAGAGGAGGGGAGGTGGTATTTTTAAAGTGTGTTAACGTGTCCGCTGAGGTTTCACTTGGAGTTTCCTCGGAAAAGTAGGCATCTCGGCGCATTGGCGGTTCGGAGGTTTCCTTGCTCCGGCAGTTTCTCATCATACTACCGCTCTTGACCGGAATGCCAAGACGTGCAACCTCCGCCGCCAGATGATTTCCGTTCAGTCCCTTCGAGTTGAGTTTGGCGCCCGTGTCTTGTTCAACGATCTCGCTTTCTCTGTTCAGCCGCGTGAGCGGATCGCCTTCGCGGGCCACAACGGTGCGGGCAAATCCACTTTGATGAAGTGTGTGGCAGGCATCATCCGCCCGACGGCCGGGGCCATCCATGCGCCGCGCGGGACTCGCATCGGCTACTTGCCGCAGGAGGGCATCCACGTAAAGGGCCGCACGCTTTGGCAGGAAACTGAGTCCGCCTTCGGAGAGACGATGGCGCTCACAGAGAAAATAGATCGGCTCTCCAACGAGCTCATAAAACTCGATCCACGGTCGTCACCCTATGGCGATTTGTTAGAAGAAATTGGCGAACTTGAACTTCAGCTCGATGCGATGGACCCCGCACGGATGAAGCCGCGCATCGAGTCCGTGCTCAAGGGCCTAGGCTTCCAAACGAAGGACTTCACTCGCGATTGCTCTGAATTTTCCGGTGGTTGGCAGATGCGCATCGCGATGGCGAAGCTGTTTCTCCAGGAACCCGAAGTCCTTTTACTGGACGAGCCGACGAACCACTTAGACATCGGCACTCAAATATGGGTTGAACAATATTTGATCAACTATCCGGGCGCTATCCTGCTCATTTCGCATGACCGCGCGTTGTTAGATACGCTGTGCACCCGCACCATCGCCTTCTCCCACGGGCGGGCCGAGGAGTATGCGGGAAATTTCTCTTACTTCGAGCGTGAGTCCGTCCTGCGCAAGGATATCCGCGTGAAGCAATACACCGCCCAGCAACGCGAAATCGCCGAGACCCAGCGCTTCATTGATCGCTTCCGCGCCTCCGCAAACAAGGCCACTCTCGTCCAATCCCGGATCAAGCTGTTAGCAAAAGTGGAGCGCATCCCTGCACCTGAGCAGGACGATGCGGTGATGAATTTCAAATTCCCACCGCCGCCAAATTCAGGTCACACCGTGGCCAAGCTTGAAGCTGTGGCCAAATCTTACGGCGCGCTCAATATCTTCAGCGGCTTTGATTTCGAAATCAACAAGGGTGAAAAATTTGCCATCGTTGGCCCGAATGGTGCCGGTAAATCCACCTTTTGCCGACTCATCACTGGCCAAGAGGAACCGGATGCCGGCAGCCATCACTTTGGCCACAAAGTCGCCACATCATTTTTCTCTCAAAACCATGCGGATGAATTGGATCCAAATTTATCGGTTCTCGAGACGGTCGAGGCAGCCGCATCGCGCGAGTCCATGCCGCATGCGCGGAATCTGTTAGGCTGCTTCCTGTTTCGCGGTGACGATGTCTTTAAAAAGATCGGCGTTCTATCGGGAGGCGAGCGCTCGCGGGTGGCCCTCGTATGCATGCTGCTGCGCCCCGCAAATTTCCTGATCCTAGATGAGCCGACGAACCACTTGGACATGCAATCCCAAGACGTCCTCCAACGCGCGCTTATCGACTACCCCGGCAGCGTGATGATCGTTTCCCATAACCGGAATTTCCTGGATGCGCTGGTGACCAAGACTTTGGAATTCCGCCCCGGTGAGCCACCCACGCTCTATGCGGGGAATATCACTTACTATTTGGAAAAATCTGCGGAAGATGAAGCTGCCAAAAAAGGCATTACGCCGCGTCTCACCAGTCTCGCATCAGCGCCAGCCGCTCTATCCCGCCAGGCCATTCCTGGTGTGAATCGCAAAGAGCAACGCCGCATCGAGGCAGAGCAGCGGGAGATGAAATCCAAGGTCCTCAAGCCTCTCGAAGCTGAGTTTACGACTTTAGAGGCAAAGATTGCCGAGCTAGAAGTCTCTCAGGCCAGCCTCACTCAGCGCCTATCTTCCGAGGAGGTCACCAATGATTCTGCGAGAATGCGCGATGCTTCAAATGCTTCCGAAAGACTCTCGAAAGCACTCGAAACTGCCTACTACCGCTGGGGCCAGCTCTCTGATGAAATTGAAAAGGTAAAAGCGAAGCTTGGCGTCGAGTAGGGCAAAGGTCGTTGCTCATTCTGGTGTGCAAACACCAACGCGTTTTACAGACTTGCAGGAGCATTTCATCTAGCCATAGTTCCCCTAATCAAAAGTAAATATAGTCATGGAATGGAAAGGCAGAAGAGAAAGCGAGAATGTGGAAGATGTCCGCAGTGAGAGAACTCGCGGTGGCATGGCAGGGGCGGGCGGTGGTGGCATAGGCTTGCTCATCACCATCGGGAAAATGTTTGGTTTTAAGGGAATCCTCGCCGCGCTCGTAGTGGGAGGCGTGCTTTGGAAAATGGGAATTGTGGACCCGAGCATGTTGTTAGGTGGCGCACCGATGGTGACGCAGGAGGAGATCCAAGTGAGTCCGCAAGAGCAGGAGAGATATGATTTTGTGAAAGTAGTTTTGGCAGATACTGAAGATACTTGGACTAAAGAATTTGCCAGACATGGTAAAACTTACGAGCTGCCAGTATTAAAAGTTTATCGGGAGCAAGTGA
>JAYULG010000265.1:0-10890 GCA_043763755.1 Akkermansiaceae bacterium
GGCCGGGCCTGCGGGATCACTCCATGTTGCTGTGATAGATAAAGGGAGAGCACATTCTTGGCCGTGGCTGGCGAGCCAATCGTATCGTAGCCACCGGAATCGCCATTTCTCCAATCGCGTGGCTGCAAGACGGAGCTGATTTCAGTGCCACCGATAAAATAACTAGCCAGCGCAGTCCCGGGACCGCCGTCACGTGAGTTCCCACTGGCAAACACCTGTAAATGCCGTTGTGCTCCCGTATGCATGAAGTGATCGATTTGAGTTCCTCCAGAAGCTTCCGGTAGATCAGGAAAATAGAATCCGAATTTAGGATCTTCTTGAAAGGCGGGGTTTGGGGGGCCTGTCCATTCCCAGCTCAGGTCCACATTTGGCTCACCGAAGATACCATCTCCATCGGGATCGGTGTTGGGCGGTTCCGGCGGTGCGGAATTGTTATCAAATTGCGCCCAGGGTCCCGGTAAGCCCCACGAGTTATTGGATAGCCGCAACGGCGGATCACTCCCTACCCCGGCGGCAGCGTTTAATCTCTCTGCTGCAAGTCCTTGAGTATTGTAGCCAAACACTCCGGCATTGTAGGCCACGCCTCGACTTTCATTAAAGGCGGCGGGCAAGGCGGCCAAGTTTGTGATGCCTCTGCCGGCCATGGCTCCTGCCACTTGAGTGGCATGGCCAGTGGGATCAAGCGTTGCGCCATCTTTCTGTAGCACACGAGGCGCACCCAGCTCTGCGTGGCTCACATTGACTCCGCCTTCCACTTCCCACAGACCCAGCGTTATGCCCGCACTAGTGAGATTGAGGCCAGTGTTTGCTTCAGAAAATGGCCACGCGGCTGTTGGCCAAAGCTCGTCGGCGCTGATGCTGGCAGATTGCAGAGTGTCGAAGCTCTCGATGTAGATTGGCATTCCATCCAGCTCACCCACGAGTTGCTGTTTCCTGCCCCGATCATTAAATTTCTCCCGTGGAGTGCCGTATTTTTTAGCGATATCATCCAGCGCGCGCTCTGACTGCGGATTCTGAGCAGCAACAGCGGCAGCCATGCGTTTCAATTCCGCCACCTCCTCGCTTGCCCCCCGTAGTGTAGCCTCCATTTCCGTCTTTCCGACGGGAATGAGCTCAACCATCTGCGGAGCAAGAGCTGCTTTTTTGCCTCCCATGCCTTCTGAGCGAGAACCAGAGACTTAGCCGCCGCCTCCTTTGCCTCGGCGATTTCCTCTGGAGTAGGTTCTTGCGGGATGGGGCCTTCCACACAAGGATCACGCCACAAGATCATCTCTTCGTAATCCGTTAGCTTATCGCCATCGGTATCGGTTGCTCTGTTCCGATGCTTCAGATCGGGGTGCAGGGCACACCAAAGATCGTCCCATCCATCACCGTCGCCGTCATAGAGCGTGCGTTCCTTCCCAAGATAGTCCTTCACGATGATGGAGCCGTCCTTGTCGGCAGCAGCGGTATCTTGTGCGGGCAGTCTGGACACGCATACGCCAAGCAAGGAGAGCAAAAGCGGAGAGTGTGAGAAATGGATGGTGAAGATTGGCTATCATATGTGTGACTGGGTGGTGAAACTGAAACATTTCCTTTACGGTGAACATTTGAATATTGAGACAATATCATGACACTCATAAAATAATAAGCGCGAGCTGGGCTACCGAATCATCAAATCACGTGCTGGCCAAGGGGATATCAACGTGCCATCTTTGCGCCATGCGAAAGAATTTACTATGTGCCTTTCTCCTAACGATGCTCGTGGTAGCCCCTGCCACGTTTGCCCAAGAGGAGCCAACTCCAGAGGAGGAAACTGCGGACAGCAACGGGCCTAACCGCTTTTGGCAAGCCACACTGGACGGTGGGCATTACATGGTAGCACTGGATAGAATTTCTTCGGTCAGCCGCCACCGCTATGTATTAGATGGTGCAGTCATCGTAGATGAAGTCACGGTGGATACGATTGGCCAAGCGCTGGCGCGGTTTTATTTTATATCACCCATCACTGATGCCACTGCTTCAAACGCAGCCACAAAACTCGTCGAGCGAGGCCAAGAACTGATCGATCAGGCGGCAGAGCGCACCGGGACTGACGTTCACAATATGGTGGTGAAGAAGTATCCTGAAACTTCCCATGCAAAGACTATCGAATATCGGATCCTATCGGAAAAAGATCTCACTAGCCTCTACGATAGCGTAAGGACCTCATGGGAAAATGGCCGGGGAAGAAAGTTTACCACCAAAAAGTAACCGCAAAATTTAGTATAACTCCCATGGAAACATTTGAAGATCGGGTCAAACAAGCACTCGCAAATCCGCAGAACCAAGGTGAAATCCCTGATGCCGATGCGGTAGGGACGGTCGGCTCACCAGAGTGCGGGGACATGCTGCGGATGTGGCTCAAGTTTGCCGAGAAAGACGGCAAGAAAGTGATCGATAGGGCATCGTTCCAAGCATTCGGCTGCCAGACGGCGATGGCCGTGGCATCGATGGCCACCGAGCTGCTGCGCGGAAAAACGCTGGCGGAAGCGCGAGTTATGAGCGCCCAGGAATTAACTGGCGGACTCGGCCCTTTACCGCCGATGAAAATCCATTGCGGCCAACTCGTCGAAGGGGCGCTGAGAAATGCACTCGATGGTGAGGCTACCACATATACACCTCGTGACACAGCACCCACGCTGGCCGCAAGCCTGCACCAGAAATCCGGCGTGAAATTACGTATCGTCCCGCTCGATTGAACGGTGTGCATAGCCCTAAGGTGATAGAGAAAATAGATATAATACGTTTCATGCCCTAGCCCCGATCACTTTTGTGTTAGAACTCAAAGAAGTCTCATTCACCATCCGCAAAGACGGCGCGGAAGTTCCGCTCGTGGATCGCGTTTCCATTCGCGTGCCGAAGGGGCATTTCATGGCCATCGTCGGCCCTTCTGGCTGCGGCAAGACCACCTTGCTCAAAACAATCGCCGGGCTGAATCCCGAGTCTGGGGGGATGCTCTTTTGGGATGGGCGGGATCTCTCCAAAGACGGTGATTTTTCGCCCTCAGAGATTGGCTACGTGCCACAATTTTCCATCGCTTACGATCCTCTCACGGTGGATGAATCCGTGGAGGCCGCCACTCGTCTGCGCGTCCGCTCTGGCAGCACTGCGGAACTGGATCAGCGCATCGATAGAGTGTTAGAAGAAACGGGTCTGAGTCCCATCAGTGATCGGCGGGTGAAGGTGCTCTCAGGTGGCCAAAAACGACGGCTGGGGCTGGCGATGGAACTCGTTTCCGACCCAAAAGTCTTGCTCTGCGATGAGGTGACATCCGGGCTTGATCCACGCTCGGAGCGGGAAATTGTGCGATTGCTCCATGATTTATCGCGCAAGGATGGGAGGATCGTGCTCTCGGTCACGCATTCGCTAGCGCACTTGGAGCTCTACGATTCCGTGCTCGTCTTGCATGAAGGGCGCGTGGCATTTCACGGCCCGCCGCAGAAATTGACTCACTACTTTTCCGTGACGGATACGGAGGAAGTTTATCCACGGCTCGCGGCGCAGCCTTCCGAGCGTTGGCAAACTTCTTGGGAAAAGCACCGGGAGTCCTACCAGAAAATGATGGATGAGAAGCGGCAAACGCTGATCGCTTCTGGAGACCTCCAAGTGGAGACCAGCGCGCTTGCCAGCGCAGAATCTGCGGAAAAAGAAGTGCGGCTCCCGGGGTTTTTCAGCCAATTCGCCACGCTACTCTCGCGGCGGTGGCGGATTTTTTTCCGTGATCGAGGGCAGGTGTTTTTGCAATTGGCAATCATCTTGTGTTTCCCCATTTTGGTGACGATTTTCAGCGATAAGGCATCTGGAAATATCCGCCGTTACTCAGATACCCGCGCCACAGATCTTGCGGCGATGGTGCAAGAGGAGCAAAGCGTGCGCTCAGACCAAGCAAAAGTGGGTTCGGCCATTTCTGGCATCATCATGTTCCAAGTCGTGCTGCTTTCGCTGATGGGTTCAAACAACTCTGCCCGTGAAATCGCGGGTGAGAGGCCGATCTATGAGAAGGAAAAATTCGGTGGCTTGCGGCCCTTGGCTTACCTTGCCTCCAAGGTGGCGTTCCTCGCGTGCCTCGTCATCACTCAGTCGCTATGGATGGCGTTTTTCGTAAATTTCTTCGGCGCGTTTCGCGGGGATTTCCTCCAACACGCTGGCTATCTTTTACTCGTCAATGCGGCGATGACTGCCATTTGCCTCGCGATCTCATCACTCATGAAAACGGCGGAACAAGCCTCGTTGCTCTCCATCTACCTCGTCGGATTCCAACTACCGCTCTCCGGCGCAGTCTTGGCTCTACCAGAAAATATTGAGGCATTCACCCGCCCATTCATCTCCGCTTACTGGGCGTGGTCTGGCTCTGTGGAGGCGCTCCAAACTCAAGTCCACGATGCCGTGAAATCCGTGATCGATACCAGCCTATCCGCCCAAGATGCCTGCCTTTACACCTTGGGAGCGCACATCATCGTTGCGCTCATCGCAGCGTGGGCCGGTGCGCGCAGGCCACAGTGGGACTAACCGGATTTTTAACCCTCGATTTATTTCTACCTCGAGAATATCGTTTTGTTTCATTCCCACTACCCATCATGGCACGTCGCGCTAGCTCCCGTTTACATCCCGGCATTATCCTCGGCGCGATTGCCACAATCGTCGTGCTCGTCATCGCTGGGAAATTTTTCCTAGGGAAAAAATCATCCGGCTTTGGAGAAATGGCGACGCTCCAAGTGGAAGACCTACTCGAAAATGGCAATAGCCTGCGCGGAAATGAATATACCATCCAAGGCGAAATCGATGAGAAACTCCAATGGACTACCGATCGTGGCCAGCTCGTCAGCGTGCGGGTGGAAGCCCCAGGAGGTGATAAATTCGTGGGCATCGAAATTCCGCCCGAATACAACAAGCTCAATATCGATACCAAGCAGAAGTATGCATTCCGCGTGAAATTCAAACAGGGCGGCATCGCTGTGGCCACCGGGGTGGACCGTCTCTAACATTTACAGACTTCCTCATGAAACTTTGCCTGATCTTGCCACTCGTATTTGCCGCCCTTGCGCACGGCCAAGTCTATACTGCACCGCCCTCCGCAGCCCCTGAGCCACCTAGCCAAGCTGCCACACCCGTGGATAGCTCTCCAGCGGCGCAAAAGCCAAAAGACGCTGCGGGGCCGTTAGGAAATGAGATTCCGTTGTTAGATCCGTCCGCAGAGACCATCACCGTCGGTGGGGTAGCGATTCCGCTGGGTGATAATCGGCTCCTGAAGGCCCGTTTTGAAAAATACCTCAGTCAGCCACCGGAAAGTGATCAAGCTGCTGCGAATTACAGGGCCACCATTACCCAGATTCTCCACACCATATCACCCCTTAGAGACCAAGCGCCAGATCTCTATGCGGCGTTCAAGCTTCTCCCCTCTGCATCCGCCTATCCGGGCGATGCAAATCTCTGCAGCACTCTCGCAGAATCCATCTACATGGCACTGCTCTCCAAGCAGGATGTAAATGGCCTCAAAAGACTCAATGCGTCCATCGAGCAAGAAAAGCGCGACATCATGGCCGAGGGCGATTGGGCAGCACGCCACGAGGAGGAAAAAGCTCTCGCGGGTGCACAAAGCGTCTCAGAAGATGGCAAAAATGGCAAAGCACCTGCTGCCCGTGGCCAAGCTCCCGGCTCTGGCACAAACTCGCTGAAATACGCGGATACCCTGCGCCGGATCGCAGAAATCGAAGTGCTAAAAAAAGCCAATATCGTCCGCACTGAGGCACAGACCATCCGCACCAAAGCGCAATACCAAGTCAGCATGATCCAGTGGTTCGTCCAGCGCCGCTACGAGCACGTTTTAATGGCTGCGCGCTTTTACAACCAAATCTGGAAAGACGGCGATGCCACGCTGCGCATCGATGAGAAGTCAGACGTTTCCAAACTTTTTTCCGAATCCGTAGGCGTCAGCCCCACCGTAGCCTCTCTTGATGCCCTCTCGAATGAAGCGATCCGGGAAGTCGCAAAATACGTGGAAGCCTTCGATCTCATGCTCGCGCGCGGCGAGCTCCACTCCGCCTCACAGCGCCTGATGGAAGCCTATGCCCTCGGTGAATATCTTGCCCCGGTCGCCACGCTGCCGTATGAAAAAAAACAACGTATCGCAGGTTATTTCCGCGACCTCAATGAACTCTACGGCACCCTCCAAGCCCGCGATTACACCAAGACGAAAGTGCTCGCAGAGCGCCTCAAAGCCACCGCAAAGGATTTCCCATCCTCAAAGGTGGATAGTGCAATCGCCGGCTACACCCTTTCCTCAGACCTCGCCATTGAAGAGGCCAAGACCCACCTCTTCGCCCGCGAAAGTGATAAAGCTGCGGAAAAAATCAAATCCGCTGCCGAGATCTGGCCCACCAATCCCAAGCTCACCGAGTTCCGAGATCTCATCAGCCAGTCCGGCGGGCTGGTCTCCGTGCGCAATGACTTTGATAGACTGCTGAGCGAAGGGAATTTCCGAGAAATCGCGAAGCGCCAGTATGAAATCGCCCCCTCCATCCAAGGCGATAGCACCCGCCAAGACGCTTTCAAACAAATCATGGGCAACCTTATGAAAATCGAGGCTGCCATCGGTAAGGCAAATGAGTTTAGCAAAATGAGCCAAAATTACGCCGCATGGGAGCAACTCGCCGAGCTGCGTGAACAATTTCCAGACGATCCCAAGCTGGGGCGTGAAATGGAACTTCTCTCTGGTAAAGTCGCCGATTTCACGCTCGCCCTCGATAAAGCACGCCAGTTTGAAAACCGCACTCCCAAGCAATCCGGCTCTGCCCTCTCATGGTTTCTCAAGGCCCGCAGCATTTATCCGCAAAGCAAGCTAGCGGACAGCGGGGCGAAACGCATCGTCAATGAGATCCTCCCTGCCGACGATGATGGCACGGCAGAGACCCTCAACACTCCCGAGAATTGAGCGCTCCCATGCGCACCTTCAAGCGCCACCTTCCATGAAGCTCCTGCTCATCGGTCACGGCTATCTCGGCCAAGCCATCACCCGTAAATTTCGCGAAAATTCTTGGCAAGTCATTGCCACATCTCTCTCAGGCGATCACGGAACGCTCGCCTGTGACATCGGAAATCCAGCGGACCTCCGCGATCTTGAAAAGCCAGATTTCATCGTCCATTGCGCTGCCTCAGGCCGCGGCGGCGCGGATGCCTACCAAAATGTGTATGTCGAAGGTTGCCAAAATTTAGTGAATCGCTTTCCCGGCATACCGCTTCTTTTCACCTCCAGCACCTCCGTTTATGCCCAGACGGATGGAGCTGAAGTCACCGAGCTATCTCCGGCAATTCCAGATCGCGAGACAGGACGGCTCTTGTTAGCCGCCGAACAAATCACTCTCACCGCAGGCGGCATCGTTGCCCGGCTATCCGGCATCTACGGCCCCGGGCGTAGCATGATTCTTAAAAAATTCCTCAGCGGGGAAGCCATCATCGAAGAAGACGGCCGCCGCTTTCTCAATCAAATCCACCGCGATGATGCCGCAAGTGCCATCCTGCATTTGGCCACTTCTCACAACCGCAGTGAAATTTTTAATTTGAGCGATTCCACCCCGCTATCCCAACTCGAGTGCTATACCGCGCTCACCAAAATTTTCAAAAAACCCCTGCCTCCTTCCGGCCCGCGCGATCTTGATCGCAAGCGCGGGTGGACGCACAAACGAGTCTCAAACAAGAAATTGTGCGCCATCGGTTGGCAGCCGCAATTCGCCTCGTTTCTGGATGCCGCGCGCCTCCACACTGATGGTTGATGCGTCTCGCAGCAAGGTTTTCACGCGCTCCCACACACTAGACGATGCGAACCACAAGTTGCGCTGGTTTCTACCTTTGACCGTTCACCGCTTTCCAGCTACTTCCCGCTGTCTTGCCATGCAGGATCAAATTTCAGCCATCCAAACCGAAGCCCTCTCCCAAATCACCGCCGCCACGGATGAGCGCGCGCTCGATGATGCACGCGTCGCCGTGCTTGGGAAAAAAGGCACTCTCACTCTCGTCGCAGCCGGCATCAAAGACGTGCCGAAAGAAGACAAAGCTGCCGTAGGCCAACTTCTCAACGCCGCACGCAACACCATCACCGCAGCGCTTGCCGAGAAACAAAGTGCCCTTTTGGAAATCGCGGACAGCGCCGCACTTGCAGGCATCGATGTCACATTGCCCGCTCGTGATCTCCACATCGGCTCGCTCCATCCGCTCACCCTCATCCGGGATGAGGCCATCCGCATCCTCCGCCGCATGGGCTTCGCCCTCGCCGATGGGCCAGAAATCGAGGATGAGTTCCATTGCTTTGATGCGCTAAACACCCCCGCTGATCACCCGGCGCGGAACGAAAAAGACACCTTTTATTTCGACTCAGGAAAACTCCTGCGCACCCACACCTCCAGCGTGCAGATCCGCACCATGGAATCTCA
Organism: Akkermansiaceae bacterium; assembly: GCA_043763755.1. Classification (GTDB taxonomy): domain Bacteria; phylum Verrucomicrobiota; class Verrucomicrobiia; order Verrucomicrobiales; family Akkermansiaceae; genus Luteolibacter. Next base: position 8,448 of record JAYULG010000265.1, read on the forward strand.
GACCCCGCCCATCCGCATCATCTGCCCCGGTTCCGCATACCGCCGTGATGAAATCGATGCCACTCACCTTTCCGTTTTTACCCAGCTAGAGGGCCTCTACGTCGGCACGGATGTTTCCCTGCCTGATCTCAAAGGCACGCTCGAGTATTTTCTCCGCGAGCTCTTCGGCACCACCACCGAGGTCCGCTTCCGCCCGCACTTTTTCCCCTTCACCGAGCCCAGTTTTGAGATCGATGTGAAGCTCACCATCAAAGGCCAAGCCCCCCGCTGGATCGAAGTCGCCGGCTGCGGCATGGTCGATCCCGCCGTCTTCACCGCCATCAACACCTCCCGCAAAGACAACGCCTTCGATCCCGAGCAAGTCACCGGCTTCGCCTTCGGTATGGGCCTAGACCGCCTCGCCATGATCCGCTGGGGCATCAAAGACATCCGCCTCCTCATCGAGAACGACGCACGCTTCCTCAAACAATTTGCCTGAAGAAATTTGAACCGCCAAGACGCGAAGAGCGCCAATTTTTAAGAAATGAATGCTATAGATTCCATTGCTGCTGAGATTGTGGATTCTGCGTTTAAGATTCACAAGGAGCTAGGACCTGGTTTGTTGGAAAGCGCCTACGAAACATGCCTAGAACATGAACTAAAGAAACGAGGGTTCTTTGTGGAGCGTCGAAAAGAACAATCCATCCACTACGATGGCATTATAATTGATGTGGGCTACCGCCTTGATCTTCTCGTAAACGAATTGGTTATCATAGAACTCAAAGCAGTAGCTGAACTCGCACCCATCCACCAAGCCCAGCTCACCACTTATCTCAAGCTCTCCCAGAAAACTCTCGGCTTTCTCATCAATTTCAACGTCCCCCTCATCAAAAACGGCATCCGCCGCATCGCCAACCAATTCCAAGAATCCTAAATCCTAAATCTTTTCTTCCTTGGCGCCCTTTGCGTCTTGGCGGTTCATTTATTTCTTCTCTTCCATGCAAATCTCCCTCAACTGGCTCGCCACCCACCTCGATCTTTCCGGTAAATCCATCAAAGAAATCGACGATCTCTTCACCTTCGCCGGTGTCGAAGTGGAAGGCATTATCTCCAAAGGCATTTCCTCAGAGAAAATCGTCGTCGCCCAGATCATGGAAGCCGTTCAGCACCCGAATGCGGATCGCCTCAAAGTCACCCAAGTCGATTGCGGTGAGGCCACGCTCCGCCAGATCGTCTGCGGTGCGCAAAATTATAAAGTCGGCGATAAAGTCCCCTGCGCCCTCCCCGGAGCTGAACTTCCCGGCGGCTTCACCATCGGCGAGACCGTCATGCGCAAGGTGGAATCCAAGGGCATGCTCTGCGCCGCCAGCGAAATCGGCCTCCCCGCCGGAGAAGACGGCTTACTCATTCTCCCGCCCGATTCCGAAATTGGCAAACCTGTGAAACGCCTTTTCGATTCCGACACCCTGCTAGAGTTAGAAGTCACCCCCAATCGCCCCGATCTCCTCAGCCACCGCGGCATGGCCCGTGAGCTCGCCACCTTGTTAAAAACTCCGCTCCTGCCAAGGAGCGTGGGCGTCTCACCCACCTCTTCCTCTTCCGCCATCACCATCTTATCCCCCGCCGCCTGCCCGCTCTACACCGCCGTAAAAATTTCCGGTGTCACCGTCCAGGAATCCCCCACTTGGCTCAAACAACGCCTCGAATCCATCGGCCTGCGGCCCATCAATAACATCGTGGATGTCACCAACTACGTCCTCCACGAGCTCGGCCAACCGCTCCACGCCTTTGACTCCGCAAAACTCATCGGCAGCATCAACGTCCGCCTTGCTGCCGAGGGCGAAACCTTCCACGCGCTCGATGATTCCTCACACACCCTGACCCCGGACGACCTCCTCATTTCCGATGAATCCGGCACCGCACTCGCTCTAGCAGGCATCATGGGCGGGCTCACCAGCGGCGTTTCAGAATCCACAACGGACATTCTACTAGAATCCGCGTACTTCACCCCGCAAGGTATCCGCCGCGCCTCGCGCCGCACCGCACTTTCCTCGGATTCCTCCTACCGCTTCGAGCGCGGTGTGGATCCCGCCGGAGTCCTCACCGCCTCTGCCCTCGCCGTAAAACTCATCCTAGAAATAGCAGGCGGCACCGCAGGGGAAATCGAAATCATTGGCCAGCCACCCGTTCTCACCCAGCCCGTCACGCTCGATGCTGCAAAGCTGGACCAGCTCATGGGCAGCTCCATTTCCCTACCAGCCGCCGAAGAAATTCTCACCCGCCTCGGCCTCACAAAACTCGCCGATGGCGCATGGAGCGTCCCCAGTTTCCGCGCCGATCTCCAACGCCACATCGATCTCGTCGAAGAAATCGCCCGCGTCCACGGCCTCGCTAATGTGCCATCCCGTCTCCATGGCACCTTCGTCCCCGCCAGTGCAGTGGATGCCGCATACGATGCGGATAT
>JAYULG010000266.1:0-3035 GCA_043763755.1 Akkermansiaceae bacterium
GTAGATTCCGTAACTATTACCCGGTTGGCTCGTGAATGTGAGAGTGAATTGAGTGGGTGCCGTAGCCTTCACATTGGTGATTACTGGCAGCGTGCTTACGGGTGTCAGCCTCAACACCTTGAGGTTGTCCATGTAAGCAAAGTTGTTGTTGTCAAATCCGAACTGGGATCGTGGGTCTCCCACTGGCTCTATGACGAAGCGATATTCCGAAATTGCTGCATAATGCTGGGCAAACATTCCTGCAGTGGTTCCATCGTCAAACGTGGCGTCAGCTAAGTTGCGGGAGATTGACAGGTAAGTGGTGGGCATTGAGAACCCCGTGCTGTTTTCGAAGCGAAGCCGAACAATTGTGTCAGGATCCGTGTTATCATCTGCTGGTAAAAGGGTGTCATCCGGTGCGTACATTTGCAGAATAATCTTTGCAAATGGTGCTGATACGTAGCCGCTAGAACGCACATCAGCCGCAACTTTATAATCTGCGAGATTAGGTGATGTTAGAAGACCCGGTGTTTTAATCGTGTGCGCCTCATTGATCGTTCCCAGATAAGTGCTGCTGACCGCGTAAGGTGGACCCCATGGGGTCAAATCGACGCCACTTTTTTGAGCAAAGCTCCCGCCAACGCCTTCGCCGTTCACGACTTCATCGGTCCGAGGTAAAGAATTTCCATCATCTGGAGCTCCTGCATAGGCGAACACAGAACCACCATACGAACGTGGATTCGAATCATAATCAATCACAACAATCGCGGTCTCGATCGGCGGTGGTGGTGGCGCAGACTCTGAAATAGTGAGATTATCCAAAATCACCTGGTTGCCTGCATCAAAACCAAAATCAGAAATTGCATTTCCAGCTTCTACAACGGTTACGATAGCATTTATCGAAGCAAAATATGTGTTGAAGGCACTGATCGAACCTTCTCTGATCTCGGACGGGCGGTCCATGCGGAAGGAATTTGCCTGAAATGCCGTCTTTGCAAGCACTGCGTTGCCAAAACGAAGCGTCAGGATGACGTCGCCATCTGTATCTGCATCCGCTGGGATGATCGTATCATCAGGCGCAAAAAATCTAACATCCACGAGACAGGTCGCCTGAGGTACTCCCGGTCTTAGCCCCACAGCAGCAGCCGCAATATCCACCTTGTAGCGTGCAAGGTTCGCAGTGGGGAGCGGCTGAAGCAAACTGCCCGCAGTGGTTCCAATCCCAAATCCCATGTAGGAATAACCATTTGGAGTGATGATTGCTGCTTCCGTGGCCGTGGTATCTGCTGTAAGACGGAGGCCAGCAGTGCCCGCGACACCTACGCCTGCCTCTACGCTTGTGGATGAGCTAACGCTAGGGCTGACGTCAACATTTCCGCCCCCAGGCTCACCGTAACCAGCAAAGCCGAAGCCGAAGGTCCCAGTGGGTGTAAGGTCATCATAATTTACTCTTAAGATATCGGCGGCGAAAGCCGGGCATGCGCCGAAGGCGATTACCAGAGCGATTGTTCGTGTGGCTTTGAGGCCTGATGGATGTGTTTTCATGGATTAGTTAATTGATTCAATGGATTTTTAGACGGAGATTGGGAAAATATCGATTTGCGGAGACACGCTACTCGGGTGGCGAAGTGAATGGTGCTATTAGGATTGCAACCACTGGTGGACTGCGAATTGGGTTTTTTCGTGAAATTAGGCCCGCTGGGCTTCAGGCGAGACGAAGTTAAAACGTCAGCAAAAATTGTCATCCTAGCCAAAGGTCATAGTAGGCGATCCACCTCAGGCGTGTATCATCCGCGCATGGCCTACCCGAAGCACCACACGCGCATCGCTCGGCTCGCTGAGTTTCTGGCGCTCAGTGTATGGCTCATGCCGCCATTACTCGCGCAGCCGCCCGCACCGCTGACTCAGCTATCGCAGCTCCGGAGTGCGAACATAGCGGTAGGAAATGTGAGCCAGCGCGTGAAAGTAACGGGCGTGGTGATACAAGAAACCATTTTTCATAACGGGCGTATCACGATACAAGACGCCACAGGAGGCTGCACAGTGGTGTTTCAAAAACCAGCAATTGGCAACTATGAGCGCCCTCAAGGAGTGGAAAGAGGGCAGCAGGTGCAAATCGATGGATATGCGGTCCCCGGCGAATTTGCCAATTATGTGATGCTGGAATCGGCAGCGCAGATCGCGGTGCTAGGCCCTAGCAAGTGGCCCGATCCCATCCCGCTGACTCGTGAAAATATCCTCAGTGGAGCCTGCGACTCTATGTTTGTAGAAGTGCGTGGAACCGTCCGGACAATCACCACAACGGACAAGCAAACAACGTGTGAGATAGCCTGCGAAGGCCTGCGAGTGACGGCCGAGAGCGCACAATTCATCGCTGCAAATGTAGGCGTAGGTGCGCAAGTGCGGGTGCGGGGAATCTGCTTTGCAATATGGAATCTGCGGCGGCAATTAGTCTCAGTGCGCGTGATATGCAGCCATCTGGATCTCATCAAGATCGAGCGCCTCCCGCTTCGCCCAGAGGAAATTCCCCTGCTCTCTTCCCGCCAGCTTTTCACGGCGGGCCTAGGTGGAAGTCTGGAAGACCGCGTAAAAGTCCAAGGGACGGTGCTCCATCGAACGTCAGAAGGTGTGCTTTTTCTTAGAGATGGAGGCGGAGGCTTACGCATTGAGTGCGCGAACGGCGATCCAGCCAAACCTGGCGAATGGGTGGAGGTGCTAGGGTTTCCCAAACGTGGAGAACTTACACCACTCCTGGAAAATGGAGAAATCCAGCGCAGCAAGAATGGGCCGCCTCCCGCAGCGCATCCGCTCACACCAGAGCAATTTTTAGCAGACTTTCACGAGGCCGATCTCGTTTCTACAAAAGGAGTGATCCTCGATGCAAGCTCGGGGCCAGATGGCGGCACGCTCCTGCTTCAATGCGGGGCAGTGCGCCTCACTGCGAAACTTGGACTTCCCGCCATCATCCCACAAGATTGCTTGGAGCCGGGGAGCTATGTAAAACTGACGGGAATATCCGTGCTCCAGCCAGATCGGATGCGCCAGATCAAAGACCT
>JAYULG010000267.1:0-3031 GCA_043763755.1 Akkermansiaceae bacterium
TGCCTGCGAGGGGATCACCGATGGCCAGCCAACTCGCGGCGGCGAGATCTGCGGAGTAGCATACTTTATATACTTTTCCCATTTTAGTGGGCCACGTGACGGTGAATGCCTCGGGAGTCGCCTCGGTGGCGGGGTTGCCATTTGCCGCAGGCATGCCGAGAGTGGCTGGGAGGTGGAGGATGGTGGGTCTGACGATGCCTGCGGGGGATGTGGCATCGTTGGGATTGGTGCCAGCGATGGCTTCGACTTTGTTGATCCAGCCGTCGCCATCAGCATCCGCCAAAGGATTATAAGATATAGGGAATAGTGCGCCAGAGTTATAGGTTTTTTCCCAGATATCGGATAGGCGATTTCGGTTTGTATCCATGATGGCGTGGGAGATTTGAGATCCCAGAATCCAGAGACAAGAAATAAGTGAGAAGAGGCTTGAGCGTTTCATGGTGCGTTTGCTTTCTCGGTGGGTGTGGGGATTTCGCCGTCCCAGTAGTTGAGGACGAGGTCTTTAGGCTTGGGCGGATTGGCTTTGACTTCAGCCTCTTGTGCGAGGCGGGCAGTTTCGCGGCCTTGGAAGGTGGTGAGTAGGCGAGCGTGTTCGTTGTAGTAGAGATCGTGAAGGGAATCGATGGCGGCAAGGGTTTCTGCGGTAGGATTGCCGGAGGTGATGGCAAAGGCGGCCTTGGAATCGGTGAGGACGGGCACTGGAGGAAGGCCATCTTGCACGTCTGGCGCGACGGTAAGTTCATGAAAGCTAGCAATTTCATGGACATCCCAGCTCATGATGAGGCTGCGGGATTTCCCATCGGAGCCAATGAACGAGCCAAACCCCGAGAGCAATGCGAAGTCCGCCGATGACCAGAAGCTGACTGCCTCACCTTGGCCCTGCGGCCACACGGTGACGAAGGAACGCGGTGCGCCGTCGGTCAGCCGATAGACGCTCGCGCCGATCTGGAGAAATCCAGCGTCTGGTGTTTCTTCAGCGGCTGCTTCGATGCTTTCCTCGGCTACCTGAGCTGCTGGAATGATCTCAGCTTTTGGTGAAGGTGGTGTCGGCAAAAGGATAGGAGTGATGCGTTGCACCGTGATTTTGCGTCCGCCTTGGTAGTGAGTTTCTGATTCGAGAATGTCTGCGGCAGGCACAATGAAAGGCGGCTTCTGTGGCTCAGGAGGCGGTGTGCCATCTGCGAGATCGCCGAGGATATGGGCTGGAGTGGACACGACTGATGGCTCAAGGTCCCCGCCCGCAGAAAGCAGTGCGCCAAAGCTTGAAAAGGCGAGCACAGAGAAAATTTTCACTATCATTTTTGTATCAATTCAGTTTGCGGAAGATGGAGCTATTTTTCGCAAAGGCTCTTATAATGTATTCCTTAAATAAACGTATCCGAAATGCTGGCCAGAAAAATGGTGAGTTACCAGCTATTTAAATAATTTCAGTAATTAGCCGCCTCTTCCGGGTGGCAAAATCAATTTATTGTGTTGATCAGGAATTACTTTTCAAGGTTGAGGCAACGCAAATTTGAAACCCCTCGCCGATCCATGTTTGATCCAGCATCTACGATCTCTTGTAAATCTGCCGCATCCTTTCACCATGGCTTAGTTAAGCCACTGAGTGGTCGGCTTTCCAGGCCGCCTCATTTCCGCAATTGCTGAGACAGTTTCCCATACGGACCCGTTGATGGCATTGAAGTGGGTGCAAACATTCGTTGAAGGTTCTTAAGTTGATCGAACTCACGGTATCATTTCTTCTACAAATGATGCCTATCCTATAAAATTACTAGCGGCTTTGATCAGTGAAAATAAGCTCCGAGAAAGTGCAAGTGATGCAACAAAGATGGAGCAAAACCCTGCGATTAGATCTCGTTGATGGGATTTGGGATTAGGGGAAGCTAAGCTATATTAATAACAATTCTACAATTCACTAAACTTTATGAATTTCTCAAAGATGATGTTAAACGATGCTATACCTCTCGATGAACAAGCGGAGCCCTCCAGAAGCAGAAGATGGATATATTCAAGGCGATTTCTAGAGGGAAAGCGTAGGTTTTACTTCGACGATGAGGTTGATCTCTACGGCGACGTTGAGAGGGAGAGCAGCGGCACCTAGGGCTGTGCGGGTGTGTTTTCCGATGTCGCCGAAGATTTCTACTAACAACTCAGACGCGCCATTCATTACTTGTGGGTGGCCGTAGAAGTCTGGTTGTGAATTGACGAAGCCTGTGAGAGCGACGATTTGCTTAATGAAATCCAGCGAACCAATCTCGTCATGGATGACCGCGAGCCGATTCAATATAATCATCCGTGCTGCTTCCTGTGCTTGTTCCACGGAGATCTCCGTGGGCACCTTGCCGATGAATTTCTTATCGCCATCGATGGGTAATCCGCCGGAAAGGAAAAGCAGATTGCCGCTGCGAATGCAGTTCACATAGGCGGCGACGGGGACGGGGACGGCGGGCAAGACGAGGCCAAGGCTGGTGAGCCTATCAAGGATGTTGTGGGTCATGTGGTGCGGGTGCGGTGATGGGGAAATTTTCAGTCAGCAGGGAAATGAGTTGCAGCCCGGATCTGGTGAGGACGGCAGAGTTTCCTTCGCCAGAAATCAAGTTACGGGTAAGCAAACGCTGCGGGATGGTGGATGGGCGGATGGACGTGAGTGTGGGGGAGGTGACTTGGCGCTGGCTGGGAGTGAAGCTGGTGGGCATGCCGGTGGCGGTGAAATTGATTTCCCATGCGCACGGCGAGTCACTGCCAGGGCGGACGATCCATGGGTGGCGTATCACAAAATCGATGTCTTTCCGGTAGGGGATGGTGACTTTGAAATGGGCGGGGGAATTCAGCACAAATTCGCTAAATTTGATTTGCGGATTGGCCTTATGCTCGAGGAAAAATCGGGCGACATCTGAGCCTATCAGGTTCATGCCATTGAAGAGGCCGTGGAAATTCACACCGAGGCCATGGGTCTTGGACCATCCATCGTAAGTGCGGCTGGTCATCATCGCGAGCTCGAGATGAAGGTGGGCACGAGTGCGATTGAGGC
>JAYULG010000268.1:0-10738 GCA_043763755.1 Akkermansiaceae bacterium
GCAGTGTTTTACGCGTTGCTGATGGCAATTGGTGTCTTACGTGATAGCGATGCGCAAAGTGCCTTAGTGGGTGCTTCCGCAGGCATTTATGGAATCCTCGTCGGAGTGGCGATGAGCGCGCCAAACATGCGAGTCAGATTACTTTTCCCGCCAATCGAGCTTTCCATGCGGCAGCTCGCCATTGCCATGCTTGCAATCTCTGTGGTGATGATCGTGCTGCCCTTCGGCCTCAATCAGGGCGGTGAAGCAGGTCACTTGGGCGGCGCGATTTTCGGATTTTTAATGATGCGCTTTCCTCAATGGCTAGGTGCTACCGGAGGCGCGAGAATCGCTTTCCCAAGAGCATTTTCCAAGCGGCCCGAGCCGAAAATCCGCCCGCGCAGTGAAGTCTTAAAATCACAGAGCGATGAGCTAGACCGCATTCTCGATAAAATTTCCGCCAAGGGATTTCAAAGCCTGACTGAAGCAGAGCGCGCCACTCTCCAGAAAGTCTCAGACTCACATAAATCCCAGTCATGAACGATTCCGAAATGATCGATGCACCCGCACCTGCCGTGCAGCTCGCCCGCCTGCGTGCCATCATGCACCGCCTCCGCGCACCCGGCGGCTGCCCGTGGGATGCAGAACAAACTCACCAATCCATCGTCGCAAATCTCATTGAGGAAGCCTACGAAACCGTGGATGCCATTCAGCGCGAAGACTACGTCCACCTCAAAGAAGAATTGGGAGACCTGCTCCTCCAAGTGATTTTCCACAGCGAGATCGCAGAAGGGGCCGGGCAATTTAACCTCGATGATGTGGCACGCGGAATTTGCGATAAATTGGTGCGCCGCCACCCACACGTCTTTGCCACCAGCACGGCTGCCACTTCTGATGCCGTCCTCCAGCAATGGGATGAAATCAAACGCGGCGAAAAAGGCGATGAGGCACAACCGTTTTTGCATGGCACAGGCAAAGGGCTACCCGCACTCATCCGTGCCACAAAGTTACAGAAAAAAGCCTCCAAAGTAGGCTTCGATTGGCCTGATGAAGATGGCGTGATCGCAAAGATCCGCGAAGAGTTGGTAGAGTTTGAACAAGCACTAAATCCAGCCGCCGCGAGTGAAGAGCTGGGCGATCTCCTATTTTCAGTGGTGAATCTAGCACGCTTCAGAAACATAGATCCCGAGGTGCTGATGGCCACCGCAAACAAGAAGTTTGAAAGCCGCTTCGGAGAAATGGAGATGTCTCTAGCAGCACATGGAATTACCCTCCAACATGCCACCGCATGCCAAATGGATGATGCCTGGCAAGCCGCAAAAATGGGAACAGTGTAAGTCTTTTAATAAAGAATTTCCGCCTGCTCTTGCATGTCGTTTCCCACACCCGCACTTTCGTGGGGTGAACGATTTGTTTCCCACATCACCGCCACGGGCTTGGGCGGAGGTCAATCTTGCAGCTTTGGTAGGTAATTTAGCGTGTGCCCGGAGGGTTTGCCCCACCCATCTAATGGCTGTGGTAAAGGCTGGAGCTTATGGCCATGGGTTGGAGGAAATTGCCAAGGCATTGGAAACGCAGAACATCTCTTTTCTCGGAGTGGCAAATGTAGGGGAAGCACGCCGCATTCGCAATGCAGGAGTCGCGACTCCCATCTATCTACTCGGCGCGACGTGGTCCGAAGAAAGAGAGGAAATCGTGGCGCGGGAGTGGACACCCTGCATTTCCTCGCTGGCCGAGGCGGCAGAGTTCAATCGCATCGCTGCCCGCCGCAGCAAGCGTCTGAAGGTGCATCTTGCGGTGGATACCGGGATGGGCCGCGGTGGATTTGTGGCTGAGGATTTACCCAGCGCGATGGCGACATTGGAAAATTTAGAGAACTTGGAAATTGAGGGCATTGGCTCTCATTTACCATCGGCTGACGAAGATGAGGAATTTACCAAGAGCCAATTTGCGCGCTTTCAGGCGATCGTGGCAGAGCTAGGCGGGCCGCAGCGATTTCGATACATCCATCTATCTAACAGCGCTGGATTGCTTGGTTATGACCAAGGAATTTGCAATTTATCTCGCCCGGGCTTGATGCTATATGGCGTAGCACCGATTGCCGGATTTCAGGAGAGTCTTACTACGGTGATGACCCTGAAGGCGCGCGTCACCCTAGTGCGGACTCTACCCGTGGGCCACGGCGTTTCTTATGGTCGCGAGTTTGTAACTACTAAATCGACAAGAGTGGCTACCGTGGGAATCGGCTACGGCGATGGTTACCCTAGGCACGTTTCGGGGAAAGGCGCGGATGTTTGGATCCGCGGGTGCCGTTTTCCCATCCTCGGACGGATCACGATGGACCAGACGATGGTAGATGTGACGGATGCCCCGGATGTGTGCGAAGGAGATGAGGTGGAGCTATTTGGTGCGAATATTCCTGTGGCTGAAATTGCTCTCAAGGCTGAGACGATCACTTGGGAAATTTTTACCGGTATCACCCCTCGGGTGCAGCGTCATTACCTAGAGGATTGAAGGTTAATCATTGACCCAAAAAATAGCCGCTCCCTAATAAAAGGAAGCGGCTATTTTGCGAAATTTCAGTGTTTAGCTCTGGAAAGACTTAAATTGTTACCAATCTCCGCCACCACCGCCACCGCCTTTGTAGCCACCACCGCCGCCGCCACCTTTGTAGCCGCCGCCGCCACCACGACGATCTCCGCCGCCGCCACCGCCGCCACGACGATCTCCGCCGCCGCCGCCACCGTAGCCGCCACCGCCACCGCCACCGCTACCTCCGTAGCCGCCTCCGCCTCCGCCACTACGGCGTTCGCCGCCATAGCCACCGCCACCGCCGCCGCTGGGACGAAAGCCGCCGGGTTTTGCTTCCTTAGGCTCAGAGGCATTCACGCGCAGAGCGCGACCCTGATAGTCGTAGCCGTTGAGCGCTTCGATTGAAGCATTCAATTGGCTTTGGTCACCGAGAGTCACGAAGGCAAATCCCTTGGATCTGCCGGTTTCGCGGTCGGTGATGATTTTGACCCGTTCAACAGGTCCGTAAGCGGCGAAGAGGCCAGTAACGTCTTCTTCAGTAGCAGTGTAGGGCAGGTTGCCCACGTAGATGTCCATTTTTTGTCTATTCGAATCACGCCATCACATTTAACACTTCCTGAGACCATGGCGTAAGGGACCAGACAAAGTGCGCTCACCTGCGAGATTGCAAAATGAACGCCGTGTCTGTATCGTCACAGCGGCAGGTTGGCAAGAATTGTTTTTGGAGAAAAATTTAGTGGCTGTAGGTTTCTCCCCGCTCAATTGACGCGCAAAAATTGCCTCTCGCTTTGGATGTGAAAATCCGTTATCTACAACCCATGAATGAATTGATCGAATCTGGGATCCTCGCGCCAAAGTAGTCGGCAAGCGCCGCCCACCCGCAGCGGGCAGCGAGTCACTCAGTGCTGCCGCAGCTCTCAATCGCTTGGCTTGCCGCTTGCGGGGGCGACCTTTTAAAAGTAAGCGCGGAGTTTATAGATTTACTACACACGAAGAGGCCGATGCATGGATGATGAACTTACAACTCCGATAGAAGAGACGCGTCCGCCGTTCTGACGAGGATCTAGCAAAATTAGCTTCCAGACTCAATGAGTTGGGAGCAAAATATATTGTTGTTGGAGGTTTTGCGATGATCGCTGCCGGCTTTACCCGCAGCACAATGGATATTGACCTGTTAGTGGACTGCTCACCAGAAAATGATATCAAAGTGCGACAAGCACTTGAAAGTTTGCCTGATAAAGCAGTGCTGGAGCTCGGAGCCGGAGAAATTGAAAAATATGTGGTAGCACGCGTTTGTGACGAATTCACCGTCGATCTCATGGGCAAAGCATGTGGTATGAGTTACGCGGACGCTGAGTGCCTGAATGAATACCGGGACCACTTAGGCGTTCAGATCCCGTTTGCATCACCCACTTTGCTGTGGAAAACCAAACAAACCTTTCGTGATAAGGATGCGCTAGACCGCTCATTTCTCCGCAGGCTATTGGAAGACTGCGGGGAATGGCCAGTGGTTTGAAGAAACTATTAGAGTCAGGCGCGCCATGCATAGCTAGCCGTCTGAAAATTGAAATCAAAAATTCCTGACGTCGTCTCGATTGGGGTTGTTAGTTGCGGGAGTCGTCAAACTTGGATTACTTGGATTTGTTCTTCCATCCTTGCCGGCAGACCATAGGTCGAAATCCGGATTGTTTGCATTTCTTCCTTTGCGATAATAAAATTCCTTGCCCCACGGATCGAGTATTTTTTGCCGTGCTTTGGGTTTTGCCTCTGTAGAGGATGTCACCCACCCTTGCTTCGTTGAGATAGGATCAAGTTCTGCAAGGAAAATTCTCGTAGCTTTGATAGGGGGGTTAGCATCAATTCTGGCGGGATTATCGCCATATTCCCAGCCTTCGAAAAAGAGCGCATTATAGATTTCTTCCGAAACAGTGCCTGCTGCTGGAGTATCATCCACTGAACCCGGGTATTTTCCCATCTCCAATTTATATTCCTCCAGCGCTTTCGAGATCAGGGCGATTTGCACTTGGGCTTTGCTGCGGGCTTGTTTTTCATTCACGTAGCCAAGGCCGCCGACAACCATGCCGGCGAGGATGACGATGATGACGATCACGGCCATCAACTCTATAAGCGTGAAACCTGGACGATTTGTGCGGAAATGGATTTTCATATCATGGATTTTTTCGAGTGAATCACGAGGCTATCAGGACTTACTGGTTGCCCATCGTGGAGATCATCTTAATCAATGGTAGGAACAATGCAAATACAACTGAGCCGACAATGAGGGCCAGAATGACGATCATGATCGGTTCTAAAATGGATGTGAGGGCAGTGACGGCGTTGTCCACCTCATCGTCATAAACGTCTGCCACTTTGAGGAGCATCTCAGGGAGCTGGCCAGTTTCCTCACCCACGTCCACCATGGAGATGACCATGTTAGGGAAAACGCCGGATGCTTGGAGCGGGGTGACGATAGTTTCGCCTTCTTTAACGGCTTCGTGGACCTTCTCGATGGCCTTGGAGATGATGATGTTGCCAGCGGTGTCACGAGTGATATTGAGTGCTTGGAGAATGGGCACACCGGAAGTGACGAGGGTGCCGAGAGTCCGGGAAAATCTAGAGACTGCACTTTTCCGCTGGATATCCCCTAAAATCGGCATTTTGAGCTTTAGATTATCGATGATCTTGCGGCCACCGCCTGTACGACCCCAAAGATTGAAGAGGACAACGCCGATGCCGAATAGGATGAAAACGAAGACGACGTTTGGAACAAACGGGACCGTCTGTTTGATGAAAAATTCGGAGGTCCCGAAGACGATTTGCGAAATCAGAGGAAGCTCTTGGTCTGTGCTGGAGAACATTTCCTTGAATTTCGGGACGATGAAAATCATCAGGAAGACGAGGATGGCGACCGCGATGAACATGACGATCACCGGATAGACCATGGCGGAGACAATTTTGTTTTTCAGCTTCTGGGCTTTTTCCTGATACTCGGCAAGGCGATTGAGGACGATTTCAAGCACACCGCCGAGTTCGCCTGCTTTGACCATATTGACGTAGAGTTTGTTAAAGCTCTTCGGATGCTGGGCGAGCGACTCTGAGAAGGTGGAGCCGCTTTGCACGTTCTCTGCGAGTGCATTGATGGTAGCGCGGAGGCTAGGGCTGGGTTCTTGCTTTTCAAGCACTGTGAGGCTGCGCAGTAGGGGGAGGCCAGAATCGATAAGAGTGGCGAGCTGGCGGGTGAAGATCATCAGGCTCTTCGGTTTGATGGATCCTCCAGTTTTTCCCTTGGCCAGCGTGGGACCCTTGGCTTTAGCCTTCGCCTTGATGGGTGCTGCTTTGATTTTACCCTTACCTTCTTCGTTAATCTGGGTGGGATAGAGGCCCTTGGCGCGGAGTTGTTGGATGGCCTCGGCTTCGCTTGCGGCGGCTAAGGTGCCAGTGGTTTGCTCACCTTTAGCATCGAGGGCGGAATATTGGAAGTTGGCCATATTTCTAGGGAAATTTTTTAGACGTTAGAGAAACGGTGTAAAGAACGGATGTGGATCAAGAATGATTTGAAGGCAGATTAGGTATATTTGAGAACTTCCTCGATGGTGGTGCCACCTAAGTAGATATTACGGAGGCCATCTTCGCGCAGAGTGTTCATGCCTAGCTCGACGGCTTTTTGCTTGATCACCACAGACGGCGCGCGAGCGGTGATGAGCTCGCGGATGGGATCGGTGATATTAAGCAATTCGTAAAGCCCACGGCGGCCGCGGTAGCCGGATTGGCCGCACGCATCACAGCCTGCGCCAGTGAAGAATTGTTTGTCGCCCAGCTCATGGGCAGAAATTCCGAGTTGATTGAGGATGGCCTCGTTCGGTTCGTATGGGCTTTTGCATTCTTTGCAAATGGTGCGGACGAGCCGCTGAGCGAGAATTCCTTCGAGTGAGGCGGCGACGAGGAATGGCTCACAACCCATGTCCACGAGGCGGGTAACCGCGCCGGGGGCATCATTCGTATGGAGGGTGGAGAGCACTAAGTGGCCTGTGAGTGCAGCCTGAATACCGATGGTGGCAGTTTCCTTGTCGCGCATCTCGCCGATCATGATGCGGTCTGGGTCTTGGCGCAGGAAAGCACGCAGCACCCGGGGGAAATCGAGGCCGATAGCTTCGTTGATTGGAATCTGGATGATGCCATCAATATCATACTCGACGGGGTCTTCTGCGGTGAGGAGCTTCGCATCAATGGTATTGATGCGGCGCAGGGCGGCGTAGAGCGTGGTCGTTTTTCCCGCACCTGTGGGGCCGGTGACGATGAAGATGCCGTTGGGTTTCTCGATCGTGTCTGTGATGTAGTCGTAAATGTGATCGGTGAGGCCGAGGTTTTCCAACGAGAGATTGACAGAAGAGCGATCTAAAACTCGCAGCACGATGGACTCGCCATGATGCGTGGGAAGTGAGGAAACACGCATGTCCACTTGCTTTTCGCCCACTTGTTTGACGATGCGACCGTCTTGTGGGACGCGGCGCTCTGCGATATTCATGTTCGACATGACCTTCACTCGGGAAATGATGGGTAGTGCGAGATGAATGGGTGGCGGCGCCATTTCATAGAGCGCGCCATCCACCCGATAGCGGATTTTAAAATCCTTCTCAAATGGCTCGAAGTGGATGTCTGAGGCTTTTTCCTTGATGGCTTGGTAGAGGACGAGGTCCACGTAGCGGATGATGGGCGCGGAGTTTGCCTCAGATTCGAGATCGGCTGCATTGAGAGAGTCCCCGGAGCCGATTTCTAATTGGCTGAGGATGTCCTCCATCGCTTTTCCCTCGCCGCCGTAGCAATCGTTGATTTTCGATTCCACGAGGTAGTCTGGGGCCACGACAACGTGGATTTCCCGGCCAAGGGCGAAGCGTAGGTCTTCGGGCGTTTGCGGATTGAGTGGATCTACCAGTGCAACGTGGAGGCCAGTTTCATCAAATGCGACGGGAAGTGCGCCGTGGAGGCGGGCGGTGCCTGCGGGAACGAGGGCCAGCAATGCGTCTGAGGGAGTCCAGTTGCGAAGATCTACCATGCTCACTCCCAGCTCGGAGGCGACGACTGGCCAGATATCATCCCGGGTCTGGATGACTTGGTAGTCGGCTAGAATCTCGGCGATTTCCTTCCCACTGTGGCTGACTTCGGCGAGGATGTCTTGGGCAAGCGCCGCATCAATGAGGCCGCGGGATTCGAATAGTTCGATGATCTGTTGATTGTCCATGGGACGGATGAAAAAGGGATTTTTAAAAAGGTGAGATAGCAGGATGAGGCTCAATCCAAATCTGACATGGTGGCATGGACCACTTCTCCGCCTGAGGTGAGGCCGGCGAGGACTTTGCGGATGCCGTCTTCGCGCAGAGTGCGCATGCCTAGCTCGCGAGCGCGGCGGCGGAGCTGGGTGGTGGTGAGGCCAGTGTTGATCATTTGCCGCACTTCGTCATCGATGATAAAGAGCTCGAAAATGCCCATCCGCCCGCGGAAACCGTTGCCGCGGCACTTTTCGCAGCCTACTGGGCCAAAAATAGTGGCCTCTGTCATGCGTGAAGCATCAAGGGTGAGTGCACGCATTTCCTTCTCCGTAAGCTCGGCGGGTGCCTTGCAATGTGGGCAAAGTTTCCGCACGAGGCGCTGCGCTAGGATGGCGCGGACGGCGGACGCGATGAGGAAGGGTTTCACACCGATGTCCGCGAGACGGGCAACGGCAGAAGGCGCATCATTGGTATGAAGGGTAGAGAAAACTAAGTGACCTGTGAGTGATGCATTGATGGCGATGTTTGCCGTCTCTGCGTCCCGAATTTCTCCGATCATGATGATGTTCGGCGCTTGCCGCAGCATGGCGCGGAGCGCTGCAGCGAAGGTCATGCCGATGTCCGTTTTTACCATCACCTGATTGATGCCAGGCAGTTCATACTCGACGGGGTCTTCCACCGTGATGATCTTTTTGTCTGGCTTGTTGATGACGTTGAGGCAGGCGTAAAGGGTGGTGGTTTTCCCTGATCCCGTAGGTCCTGTGACGAGAACAATTCCATCTGGTAGGCCAAGCATTTGCTCGAAGACCATTTGATCATCCGAAAAGAATCCCAATTCCGGTAAACCTAGTAGCAACGCCGTTTTATCTAGAATCCGCATGACGATGGACTCACCGTGATTGGAAGGCACTGAGGAAACGCGCAAGTCCACTTCCTTATCGCCCATTTTGAGTTGGATTCGCCCGTCTTGAGGCAGGCGTTTCTCGGCGATGGACATTGAGCCACTCATCACCTTGAGGCGGGCAATGATGGCTGGGAGAAGTTTCTTGGGATGGGTATCCACATGGACGAGCTTGCCATCGAGCCGATAGCGCACCCGCACGGAAGTTTCCAATGGCTCAATGTGGATGTCTGATGCACGCAAGCGGAATGCCTCAGTGAGGGTCTGCATGACGAGGCGGATCACAGGAGCATCATCGCCCGCGCCAGCTTCTGCATCACCCGTGGTCACGGAGAAACCAGACTCGGCCTTGGTACTCAGGTCCGATGCATTGTAGAAATTCTTGAGATGGTCTTGGATCTCATGGTGCGTGGCACAGACGAAATTCAACTCCCGCCCGATGACGTGGGGCAAGCTATCGAGAGATTCGAAATCGAGCGGATCTGCCAATGCCACCGTGAGTGAATGCCCCTCATCTTGCACTGGCACCACCCGGTAGCGCCTTGCGGTTTCCTCCGTAATGCTCTGAGTGACCGCCGGATCAAAAACTACTTCACCTAGCCTGATGAATGGAATGCACGCATTTTCAGCGAGCGTCTTGCCGACTTCCTCTTGCGTGAGTGAGGAATGGGCTAGCAAATACTCTACAACCGTCTCACTCCCGCTGAGCGCGGCCCGCGCATGGGCGACGTCATTGGCGGTGACCATTCCGGCTTCGGTGAGTAATTCTGCGAGATAATCTTCGTTTGAAAACACTTGGCTAAGAGTCCTTTGAGGTGGATTTTCCAGCACCAAAAGGAGGATTTCCCTTGGCCTGTGGGTAAGAGAGTGGTCAAGCCCTACCGCCCTTGTCAACCAGCCACATCACACGAAGTTACGTTTTGATCAAATGTTGGAAAAACACCCGCGCTTAGGCGAGCTTCAAGCCATGGTGGCGAGCTGCGCGGCAAGGCTGGCACCCAGCGCATTGACAGCGGCGGCTAGTGCAGGATCGGTCAGGCAGCCGTCTGTGGAAAAAGCCTCGTGCGCCTTTGCAAGGGTGACTTGATCGGGATGCACAGAGATGGAAATGCCTTCTAAAAACGGGCGCAATTGGGCGAGGCCCCGGATGCCGCCATAGCCACCGGGTGAGGCAGCCATGATGGCTGCCGTTTTTCCGCGCAGGGCAGAGAGTGGAGCTTCGTCTGGGGATGTCGCCCGCGAAACCCAATCGATGGCATTTTTCAAAGCGGCTGAAAAGGATCCATTGTATTCGGGCGAGGCGATGATCAAGCCATCATGCGCGGCGAAGAGTGCCTTGAGGCGGCTGGCAGCCTCGGGCATTCCTTCTGCAGCTTCGAGATCCTCATCGAAGATTGGCATGCGGAAATCCCTGAGTGAAATCAGGGTGACTTCTGCCCCGGCATCGCGTGCGGCGGCGGCGCCGAGGGTGACTAGCTTCTGATTGAACGAGGCAAGGCGGAGGCTGCCGCTGAAGGCAAGAATACGGGGTGAATTCATAATCGTGGTTTGTTATATTTCTGAAAGTTCAAGCATTGGATAGTCGGTGTAGCCCTCGGGGCCACTGCTGTAGAAGGTGGAGGAATCCTGAACATTTAAAGGCGCATGATTACGGAACCTCGCAACGAGATCTGGATTGGCGATGGCATCTTTGCCGAAGGCGACTGCATCTGCCTGTCCCGATAGGATGGCCTCGCGGGCGCTCTCGGCGGAAAAATTCTCGTTGGCGATGTAAACTCCGCCAAACACATTTTTGAGCGAAGGGCCAAGTGAAGGTTGATCATACGACTCACGCGCACAGATGAAGGCAATGCGCCGCTTGCCTAGCTCCGCAGCGACGTTGTGAAAAACGCCTGCTAAATCCGTATCCCCCACCCCATGCGCATCGCCACGGGGTGCTAAATGCATGCCCACGCGATCCGCTCCCCAGACTGAGATCACGGCATCCGTCACTTCTAGCATGAGCCGCGAACGATTTCCGATTGGACCGCCATATTCATCATCGCGGTGATTAGAAGAA
>JAYULG010000269.1:0-3008 GCA_043763755.1 Akkermansiaceae bacterium
GTCTAGCCATCCGCCGATCATGCCGTTGGGCGAAAAACTCGGGCGCAGCCATTCCGCAGCCCGGGCGATGTATTGGCCGATCCAGCCATTGGGCGCGTAGATTTGTGTGAGCGTGATGCCTGCTACGGCAGTGGGGAGAGCGAAAGGTAGATCTACCATGGCATCTAAAATTCGCTTCCCGGGGAAATCATATCTTACGAGCACCCATGTGACTAATAGCCCCAATACCATGCTCACAGCGGCGGCGGCAGCGCTTGCGCCGAAGGTGAGCTGAGTCGCCGCAAGGACGCGGGGAGATGTGAGTAAATTCCACCACTCTCCAAAGCCCAAGCCGGCTGCTTTTACAAATAGAGCTGCTAGAGGAATCAAGATGACAAGGCTCATGTAAGTCACCGTGAACCCCATGGAGAGGCCGAAGCCGGGAAGGATGCGTCGTTTAGGCATTAGAGTTTGTAAGGTCGAGGGAGTTATAGAAAATTTAAAATAACATGACTTTACTTTACCGCAAAGTCGCAAAGGGTCGCGAAGGGTCGCAGAGAAGAATCATGGTTCTGCCTTAAATTTTGCCTTGCGCCCCTTTGCGACCTTTGCAGCTCTGCGGTAAATCTTTCCTCACTCATTTGCAGGTTCTTATCAATTGTTACAGATGGTGTTACTTCGCATCGTAAACTTGATCAAAGGTTCCACCATCATCGAAGTGTTCTACCTGCGCTTTCAACCAGCCGCCGAAATCCGCGTCCACGGTGACGAGTGGAAGTTGTGGCATTTTGTCAGAATACTTTGCGGCGATGGTCTGATTGCGCGGGCGGTAGTAGTGCTTACCTGCTAGGTTCTGGGCCGTCTCGGTGTAGAGAAACTCCAAGTAAGCTTTCGCGGCTGCGGTGGTGCCATGTTTCTCGGTATTTTTGGTGACGACTGCCACGGGCGGCTCTGCGAGAATGCTGAGCGATGGATAGATGATCTCAGTTTTCCCGGGGAATTCCTTTTCGATGAGATATGCCTCATTTTCCCATGATAGAAAAACATCGCCGATGCCGCGCTGCGCAAAGGTGGTGGTAGAACCGCGTGCGCCAGCGTCTAGAACTGGCACGTTCTGATAGAGGTTCTTCATATAAGCGAGTATCTGTGTACGATCTCCGGCGAATTCCTTGTGCGCCCACGCCCATGCGGCGAGGTAATTCCAACGTGCGCCGCCAGAGGTCTTCGGGTTTGGGGTGATGACTTCAATGCCAGTTTTCACGAGGTCGCTCCAGTCCTTGATGCCTTTGGGATTTCCTTTTCTAACAACTAATACGATGGTGGAGGTATAGGGTGAGCTATTATCCGGAAGTTTGCTTTGCCAGTCTGCTGGAATGCTTCCCGTTTCTTTCACGATGCTATCGATATCGCCAGCTAGCGCGAGGGTGACTACATCTGCCTCAAGACCGTCGATCACGGAACGCGCTTGCTTGCCGGAGCCGCCGTGGGATTGATCAATCTTGATCGCGCGGCCTGTTGTGGTTGCGTATTCTTTTTCGAACGCTTCGTTTACTTCCGCGTAAAACTCACGAGTGGGATCATAGGAAACATTGAGCAACTTGAGCGGCTCGGATGTGGAAGTTGTGCTGCTTTTTTTCTCGCATGAAGATAGGGCAAGAAGCGTGGCGATGGCAGAGGAGATAAGATATATATTTTTCATAAAAAATGATGGTTGGCTTCGGTGAATGCTAGTGGATAGCAGATTCCGCAGAGGTCAGCAGTGCGATGACTGCATCAGGATTTTCTGCAGTTTTCAAGGCACCTATCGTTGCACGGTCGAGCACCCGCGCAAGGCGTGCGAGTCCGTGCAGGTGTGAGCGGTCATCGGGGGTGCACAGCAGGAAAAACTGTGAAGTTTCCTCGCCATCTTCCGCACCGAATGCCAGTGGACGTGCGGAGCGTAGAAAGCAGACGAATTGACGCTGGATGATGGATGGGATGGGGCGGCGCGGGTGGCAAAGGGCGATGCCGCCGGGCATGGCGGTGCTGCAAAGCGACTCGCGGTCCACCAGTGAGGCGAGTAGATGCTCGCGATCATACAATAGCCCGGTGGATTCTGCGAGGTGGGTGAGCGCACGTAAGACATCCGGCTTAGTGGCCAATGGCATATCTAGCGCGATTCCCCTGAGCGGAAGGCGGAATGTGAGCCGATCTGCACGGGTGGTGCGAAAGGTGCAGTCCGCGAGGAGAGAGGACTCCATGGTGGCTTCGAGCTCAGAGATGCGGGCGGTATCAAGCGTTTGGATTTTCTGCTCAAGCCAATCAATTACATCATCGCGGCGGAAGCGCCATTGCCCTTCGACTTCTAGGCCGGGCAGGCGTTCGCCGCGGACTAGCCCTTCGATAAATCGCGTTGACCAGCCGAGGTAAGCGGCGAGTTGGCCGATGTTGATATATTCCGCCTGATTGAGAGTTTCGGGACTGATAAGAGGCTTCATTGAGGTGAGTGGGGATAAACTCCCCGCAGCCGAGCGCGTGTGTCCGGCTGCGGGGAGAATGATTGTGAGTTATTAGTTTTTGTAGATCTGATCAAAGGTGCCGCCGTCGTCAAAGTGAGTTTTCTGAGCTTTACTCCAGCCGCCGAATTCTTTGTCGATCTTGACCAGATTGATTTTCGGGAAGTTTTTCGACCATTTGGCGAGCGCCTTGGCATTTCTCGGGCGGTAGAAGTGTTTCCCGGCGATGTCTTGGGCCTCGGGACTGTAGAGGTATGCGAGATATGCTTTTGCGAGCTCTTCGTTACCATGTCTTTTGGCGTTTTTCTCAACCACTGCGACGGGTGGCTCAGCTAAAATACTGAGCGATGGGATGAGAATCTGGGTTTTACCCGGAAATTCTTTGGCAATGAGGTGTGCCTCATTTTCCCATGACAGGAAAACATCGCCAATGCCGCGTTGTGCGAACGTGGTAGTAGAACCTCGCGCACCTGTGTCTAGCACTGGCACATTTTTATAGAGTGCACGGATGAATTCTTTTACCTTCGCCTCATC